>JBDNGV010000690.1:0-1565 GCA_041689125.1 Daejeonella sp. | reverse complement strand
GTCCAGGAATCTTGTCGCCTTTACGCATACCGGTTCCCTCAAAAATCCAGTGATCGGGCTTACTTACAATCCAGTCTGCCGAGCCATTGAAAGGATACATTGTCCGAGCTCCGATCAGGGTATTTTCGTTTGGCCAGTCATCTTTGGCAAAAGGTCCCATAATTCCAAGTTTCCTCTCAACTTCACTGACCCCCCCGAACCGTCCGATGCGATAAAGTATCCGGTTGGCACTCTCTGTGGCATCATGTTTTAAAGGCAAGCGTACACCGCCTGCCTTACTCAATCCAGAGGGCATATCGAGAATTGCCGCATCGACAACGACATTGGGTTTAAGATCAATGACCCACATCAATGAATTACCTGATAAAAATGCTGCACTTAGTCCCCGTTCTACCGCCTTTTTAACGTTTTCAAACATCTGAATGGTCCAATATTCATCATGTCCTACAGAAAGAAAGCACTTAACACGATCAAGGCCTTTAGCATCAGCATGAGTATCTATGTTCGAGCAATAAGTTACATCATAGCCCTGCTGTTCGAGCCAGAAACAAAGTGGATATTCCCACAATAAGAACTCACCGGATCCCTGCGATAAGGGTTGGTCTACTACCTGAGGATACTTTCCATATGGACGGTCGAAACTCGCCAACGTTCTCCCGCTATGAGGCTGTTGTGGAGTATCACTATCATAAAGAGAATAAGAATCCGGCCATTTATTATAGGCCTGCCAGGTAGTATCACTGGTTTGAAACATCACTTCTGCCTTTCGGTCATCACGTACAATAAAAATAATGTAACTCTCATAGCGATGTGTAGAGCAGGAAAGTTTTCCCAGATAAACTCCGCTGAGCCAATCCTGGGGTATGGTTATGGTTGTTGCAGTCTCCCATTCACATTGACGTAAACGATTTTCAGCGATTGGTGGTACAGCCTGCGGACTTACAGGAAAGGGACCTAATTTTTTTATGAAACGCCCACCTTTACCCCCATAATAACCCATCCGATAGATGTCTATGGTAATATCTGTTTGAGAAGCGGCATTTAAGAAAATATCCAAAGTCTCGCCTGAACGCACGCTCGTTTTAGAGCAGTAGCCTTCGATAAGTTTGGATCTGTTCAGTTCTGTTTTAATAAATGTAAGTTGCCAATCTGTGCTTCCGGGCTTTTTATTCTCAGCTTCAATCAGGCCACTTCTTTGCGGCTTGTTATTGGCAAAGCCAGACAATGGCAGCAGAGCCGCCGCCAATCCTGCATGTGCAACTCCTTTAAGAACTTCCCTCCGGCTTATTTTACTATTTGATCTTTTCATATATATATTTTACCAGACCAACTTCAAGCTTTTCAGATCATACTTCGTAAAATCTGAAGGACAAAAATCTGCTCCTTTATTTCCAAAAGTTATTCAGGATACACCTGATTTCCGTAACAAATTATGCATAATCTGCTGTACACGCTTATCGGGACCATGCGGACGGCTCCAGTGCGACCATGGCAGCGTATGCCCCGGAGGCATGCCTAAAGCCTGTGCCCAGAAAATTGTGGATGCGCTGAATACAAAATTTCCT
>JBDNGV010000689.1:0-2502 GCA_041689125.1 Daejeonella sp. | reverse complement strand
TAAACCTTGCCGCAGGAGGTAGCTTCCGGCTGCTGGTATTTTGAAACGGAACGCCATTTCTTGCCGGAACTAACCGAAGGAAAGGGCTGAACCGACCTATACTATACAGGTATTGCTTTCAATAATCAAATTAATTGGCTCTAGAATCTTGTCTGACCAATTTTAACCGTTTTAATTTAAGCTTCCTTATATCGAACCCAGGCTATTAGATTTATGATCCTAGGCTTAGCCTATTCATCAGCACCATAAAATCCCAGAATCTCTGACATTCCTTATTCCCAATTCCCCATTCCCAATAAACCTTCCCGGACTCCTTAACAAGCGGTTTAGTAAGAAACTGGAATCAGATCGCCGAGCTTGGTTTTAAAGGTTCTGAACAGAAGATGGATACTCCCTTATTTATCGATGATTTAAGAGCAATGCGCTAAAACAAAAGAGAAAGGGATTGAGGTTATGTTGATAGCAGATTTAATTTAAAGGCGATTTGCCTGTATCGATACCCAAAACTGAAATGCAAATTCTATATTTGTTGTAATGGAGCTAATCAATCAGGTCAAATTTTTGATCCGGAAGGAAATCATGCTTGAATGGCGTTCAAAATATGCATTGAATGGTATTTTGCTATATGTGGTTTCAACAGTTTTTG
Organism: Daejeonella sp.; assembly: GCA_041689125.1. GTDB lineage: Bacteria > Bacteroidota > Bacteroidia > Sphingobacteriales > Sphingobacteriaceae > Daejeonella. The sequence goes on along the minus strand of JBDNGV010000689.1, from coordinate 1,856 downwards.
TATGTTATTTGGCTTTCCGTGAAATCACAAGTCCACCTACCTGGAACGCCCTCTTCTGGATTATTATGCTGTTCGCCTCGGTGAATGCAATCACCAAAAGTTTTATTCAGGAAAGCAGGGGAAGACAATTGTATTATTATACGATTACCAGTGCGCAGGCGATTATCATCTCCAAGATTATTTATAATATCTTTCTGATGCTTCTGCTCTCTGCTATCGCTTTAGGATTTTATACCCTGGTATTTAAAAATCTGCTGGGAGATCCTCTATTCTATTTTTTTGCTGTTCTATTAGGCAGTATCAGTTTCGCTTCTGTTTTTACTATGATATCCGGAATTGCCTCAAAAGCAAACAATGCGGGCGGGCTTATGGCCATATTGAGTTTTCCGGTAATAATACCCCTGCTGGTTGTCCTGATAAAGTTCTCCAAAAATGCGATGGATGGTTTGGACAGGTCGGTATCTTATGATGAAATCGGGGTGCTTTTAGCCATAAATATCATCGTAATCACTACATCTTTATTGTTATTTCCCTACCTTTGGAAAGATTAATTCAAGACTCAATATGAATAAAAACTGGTGGAAAATTCTGGCCACAGTTATGGTGCTCTACTCAATTATTGCAGGGTTTTTATTTCATGTACCTGCAAAACCTATCCTAAACGAAACCATCCGGAATATTCATTTTCACGTACCGATGTGGTTTTCAATGATCGTTATGCTTACCGTATCATTTATCTACAGTATCCGCTATCTAAACTCAGCCAATGAAAATCATGATTTGATGGCTGTAGAAAGCGCCAATGTCGGAATCGTTTTCGGGATTCTTGGTTTGGTTACCGGTGCAGCATGGGCTAAATATACTTGGGGAGAAGCCTGGAGTAATGATCCGAAACAAAATAGTGCAGCTATTGCCCTACTCGTTTATCTGGCTTATCTCGTGCTTAGAAACTCTCTGGAGGAGGAACAGAAAAGAGGCAGAATTTCAGCAGTCTATAATATTTTCGCATTCCCAATCATGGTGGTACTTCTGTTCATACTTCCAAGAATGACCGACTCACTTCATCCGGGAAATGGGGGTAACCCGGGATTTAATACCAAAGATATGGCTCCTGAATTGCGCCCGGTATTTTATCCGGCTGTATTGGGATGGATTTTGGTTAGTACCTGGATTGCCACGATTAGGTATAGGATAAGGAGGATTGAGAATAGCCAGAATTTTGTTAATTGACAGTTAGTAATTGACAGTTGAAGATTGATAATTGACATTTGAAAATTGAATTGATATTTAGCCTTCATTTGCCATTTAGTAAAATTTACAGATAACAGACAACAGAAAACTGATAACAATAATTTGATTTTGGAGTATACCAAAACCAGCCATGTGGCAATAGATTTGATAAAAAAACTAAATAATAAACTCCGGTACGATGAAAAATTTTATCCTTACACTAAGTTTAATTCTATCATTTGCATTAAGCAGTCTGGCACAGAATTCCAATGGGGTCGAAATGGCTGATACTTTGAGAAGTTCAGGAAAGATTTATGTTGTAGTACTAGTTATTTCAGTGATTTTTATAGGATTGGCTATTTATCTCTTTACAATTGATAGCCGATTAAAAAAAATTGAGAAACAGAATAATAAATAAACCTTGTTTAAGTTCTTTAGATAAGGTTTATGCTGATTTGGAAGAACTGTAACTGATTCACTGTAATTTTTCATTTTTAGTATTGGTTTATTTCTTTCAACTTTGCAGCATATAACCAATTATATAAATTAATTTATTTCCTTTCTTATGGCTAAGTCTATAGACGCAGCGCACTCAGAAACTTCGTTTTTTGGAGATGTCTGTCAGT
>JBDNGV010000688.1:0-3820 GCA_041689125.1 Daejeonella sp. | reverse complement strand
GTAGCTTCAGTTAATGATGAATTAGGGATTCCGGGAAGCCCTGCTGCAGCTAATGACCATGACTCAGTTAAGTCGCTTAAAAAGTTTCTACCTCCTGCGGATACACTGGAATTCATAAAATTCTGATATGTTGCACCAATTACTGCAGAAACTGAATGCTTTTTATTAAAAGTTTTATTGTAGCTTAAAATATTTTCATTCAGAAGACTCGTGTATTCTGTTGCATTCAAGGAAGCAACTCCATCTCTAACATTTTGGAATTTCTTAGTCTGATAAAAATCAATCAGGCCATTCCTGCTTTCAATACCCCCAGAAACCTTAAGACTTAAACCCTCAAGAATTTTATACGTAAATGAACCGTTTGCAAGGACGTTATTTTGAGTGAGAATATTTCTTGTTTCATCAATAAAGTTTAACGGACTCCATAGTGCTTCTGATACTCTTGGGTCTAACAATACTGGCTCAGCTTTAGAACCGTCCGAATTATAAACAGGAAGGTAAGAAGGAATTCCATAAGCTCTTCCTATAAGTGAAGTACCAAATCTTCCCTGCTCAGATAATTGTCTGGCACTATTGTTTTTGGATAAAGCTAAAGTAATATCAACAGAGAATTTATTACTGATATCATGATGGATATTACTATTAAAAGAATAACGTTTGAAATCACTATTCTTAATAATCCCTTGCTGTTCAAAAATACCACCGGTCAGTGAAAACTGTGTTTTTTTATCACCCCCACTTATGACCAAGATATGGTTTTGTATTGGGGCTCGCCTAAAAACAACATCTTGCCAATTTGTACCTTCACCCATTGCTGCGAATTCACTCAATCTTGATGCTGAAAATATTGGAGCTACTCCCTGAGCCGTTTGTATGTAATTAAAATATTCTGCGTACTCCAATGGATTCATCATCTCCATTTTTTTGATCAGTTGCTGAGATCCAAGACTACTCTCAAAGCTTACACTTGTAGCTCCAGCCCTTCCTTTTTTGGTAGTTATTAAAACAACTCCATTTGATGCACGAGAACCATAAATAGCTACCGCTGAAGCATCTTTCAAAATTTCGATACTTTCAATACTTCCATTATTTATACTTAATGCATCATTAGCGGGAAATCCATCAATAACATACAGAGGCTCATTATTACCAACTATAGAGTTTGTCCCTCTAATCCTGACACTTATAGCTGCTCCTGGTGAACCATTGTTTGTCTTAACCTGAACACCTGCGGCTCTTCCCGCTAGAGCCTGCATTACGTTTGCAGCTGGAACTGCATTAATGTCTTTACTTGTAACCGAGGAAACCGAACCAGTAATATCAGATTTTTTAACTGTTCCATATCCTATTACCACCACCTCATCTAGAGCTGCAGCATCTTCCTGCATATTAACGTTTATTGAAGTCTGGTTATTTACTTGAATCACCTGTGTTATATACCCTATGTAGGTAAAAATCAGAGTATTGTTGCCGTCAGGAGTATTTAAGGAATACTGACCGTTTGCATCTGTACTGGCTCCAATATTTGTACCTTTGATTTTAACACTTACCCCGATCAAGGGCTCTCCGGTACGGTCTGTTACCTTACCTGTAATAGGAATTTTCATCTTCATATCAGTTGCGAAATCATTCCCAATTTCAGTAGCAAGATTAACAGGACTTTTAGTTTTGATATTACTAAGAACAATACGATTATCAAAGGCTTCATAGGAGATCCCATTAGATCTAAAAAGTTCATCCAGTACCATCCCCAATTTTTGATCTCTAGCCTGAATTGAAACCTTTTGATCAATATTGACCACATTTCTACTATAAACAAATTTGATATTTGCATCCTTCTCCACTTGTTTTAAAGCAGTACTCAACCTAGTATCATCCATTGAAATACTCACAATTCGATTCAACACTGCCTGCGCATTACTCTTTTCTGCAAAAGAGATCCCGGTAAACAGAATTGCAATTATTATCTGACTAAATATGTTCTTCATGATATTGCGTACAGCAACATTATTAAGTATAAATTTCATACATTTGAGTGTTTTTTTTCTGTTAGAAATAAGACAATTATTCCAGATTCTAAATCAGTTCGAGCTGTTAGCCTGGAGAAACCGGAGTGGTAGTGACACTCCGGTTTATTTCGATATAAACTCTACTCTGTTTTTCTTATCATAGTACATTGGTTTTTGTTTAATTACCTGTTATCAAATAGTTAGTTATCGTTGGTATATAAAATGATTCCGTTATCACTTATTTCATTTTCCACGTCTAAAGATTTCCGAAGCATTTCAAGTATGGAGGGTAAACTTTGGTCAGCAAAATCAGCTTTCAACACATATTCTAGCAACTTTTCATCGGCAGTGCTGATATTCACCTTAAACTGGGTATTTAGGACTTTTATAACCTCTCTTATCGGTTCATTATCGAAAGTCAGCGTTTCTTTTTGCCATATACTCATAGCAGAAGTTTTATTCTCTACACCTTTCTTTAACAAGTCAGTATCTTTTAGATAAGTAGCTGTTTGTTGAGGCAATAATATAAGCTCAGAGTCTTCCTTCTCCTGAAGCTGAACAGATACCTTCCCCGTCAAAACCGATACTTCAACAGGAATATTTTCATATGCCCGTATACGAAAACTTGTACCCCAAACTCTAGTTATCACATTACCACTATAAATTATAAACGGTCGATTAGGATCTGGAGTTACTTCAAAAAATGCTTCACCCTTCAATTGAATATTCCTTTGTATGGAACTAAAATTATGAGGATAAATCAGCTTACTTTTGGGATTCAGCCAAACGATAGTCCCATCTGAAAGCACTAATTTTTGGATTGTCTTTGTCATATTGACAAGATGAACGTCTCCCAAATCCGGAAGCGCAGAAGCTTTTTGATTATAAGTTAATACTCCAATAGTCAATATAACCATTGCAGCCACACCTGATAATAGATAAACCAATGTTCGGGAAATATTCTTTCGTTTGTTCGCATGTATTGAGTTTATTTCTAAGGAAGCTACATTCCTTTTTATATTAGTCAATAACCGAAATTTAAGTTCTTGCTGCTGTTGAGAAGATATAAAATCAGCAGAATCTTGTTCTGCTTCGAATGAGTTATACCATTCATGAAGGATAGTAACTTCCTCCGAGGTACAATTTCCTTTTAAATACTTCTCAATTAATTTTTGCAAAATATCATTTTCCATTACAGTCTCCTTTTCCAGATATATTTAGATAAGGCTATACACTATAGTCAGTTATCCAGACAATATCCCTTGCTCTATTTAAAAAAATGAAATATATTTTTATGTGAATGCTTTTCAGGGTATTATTCAAACCTGAGCTGAATATCTGATGAAAAGTTAAATCAGAAAAAAAACCAGACTGCCAGTCTGCTTATGTCGGTCAGGCCTACTTTTAAGTATTTGATAGCCTTTGTTAAATGACCTTCCACTGTTTTTTCAGAGATACCTAAGACCTGAGCAATCTCTCTGTTAGTTTTATTTTCTTTACGGCTAAGCTCAAATACAGAACGGCATTGGGGAGGTAGGTATTTTACCTCTTTTTCGATATTTCTGAGTAGTTCATTCAGAAAAACGGTTTCCTCAGTAGAGTTATCGTAAAGTATATTTTCGGCCTGTAACAAATTCTTATAATTTTCCCTTACAACCTCCTTTTGTAGATGGTTAAATACCATGTATCGTACTGAGGTGAACAAATATGCCGCCAATGATTTATGGATTTGAATGCCCTCTCTTTTAGTCCATAAAAGCGTAAATAAATCTTGAATAATCTCCTCTGCCACTTCGTGGCATTTAACACGT
>JBDNGV010000687.1:0-1969 GCA_041689125.1 Daejeonella sp. | reverse complement strand
GTACCTGCTATCCTCACCACATCTCCGGGCTCGGCGCTCAGCGGGGTGAAGGACGTGATGGTGGGTGAGTGTGAAAACAAAAACCCGGCAGAAAATAAAGGCATAAATAAAATATACGAATTTGAAAGTCGTAACAGATTTAAAATCTCACTTGGGAAATTTTGATAAATTTAAATGGTATAATTTCGAGGTGTAAACTAGATTAATCCGATGACGGAAAAGAAGAAAAATAACGGGAAATAAGTTAAACTGTTGAATAGTTAAACTTATTTATAACTGTTTTAGCCCTGATCAGGTCTTTATAGCGAAGGAGTACCGGCAAACCTTACCTGGGATTTGCATCCATTTTTCGCAAATTTCACCAAACAGCCTTGAGGTCTGAAAAAAAAAAAGCCAATTCTGATCGATATCCTGGCACACTACTGATTTGTTTTAGTGGATTCTCTATTTTCGGTAGGCAGGATGAATGGCCGTGTCTGACCTTAATCCAACAAGTAATTTTTAAAATCGGATCTGTTGTCTTTCTTGCTGGCAGATTGCTCTTTTTTTCAGATGCTATTCAATGCGCCAGCGGTTGGGGAGGAACGCATAGACTGTTTAAATTCCCGAGGTTATTTAAGATTTGAACCTTTCAGGATTGATATCCCAAATACCGTTTGATCGTTCAGCATAGGCCTTCCTCCGTTGCTCTACCAGATCCAGAGCCCTGCTGTCCGAATCCCGATAATTACCGGTGATGTAATCTCAAAGTTAGATCCGAGCTCCGATAGTGTAAATCATCTCCTTACCAATAGGTACTTTTTACGAACTAAAAGCTGTTCTCGGCATTGTTTGAATTGAAAATCGGAACAGGACAGTCGGAGTTACTATTATTAAAATGAAAAATCAGGCCAGTATGGCAAAATAGGCTTTCGGTAAAACTCCTTTTTCTTTCATAAAAGAATTGTAAAAAGTTACTTTATTTTTAAAACCGCTTTCCTCAGATAAGGTTAGAATGGTTTTTGTTTTTGATTGAACTCCATATTGCTCAATAAAGTACTCTATCCGATATCCGTTCACCCAATCTCTAAAATTCTTTCCGATGGCATAATTCAAAAGGTAAGAACAATGATGGACGGGTATATTCGTCTGCTGACTTAATAGACCGACAGAAAAATCAGCGCTCAAATAGGGACTTTGGGTTTCCATATAGACTACAATCCGCTCTAAAAACTCCTCTTCATTCTCCATCATAGTGGTGGAGGCTGATTTTTTTAACATCTTCACTTTGGGACTCTTCATCGGTTCATCTGACTGTTCGGGAATTATCGTTGCCAAGCCTACTTGTTTTCCGACGGCAGCATGTTCTTTTGACACTAAAACATACCCATACAGTACCTTAGGGTTATATAACACATATCCAATAGCCGCAAAAACAAGAGCCGATAAAAATACAGCGGTATAACTATTAAAAGATAGATTAATGTTCGCTGCTCCACTCCCGATATTTATAAGAGAATTTACTATAAAACTCAAATTTGTCAGGGTCACTAATCCCGTTAAAATTAAAATCCAATTCCTTGCAGTCGAATTATTTCGTCTATTTTTCAGTATCCCTGATCGCAAGACTATTCTCCAGATTAAAGTCAGGTAAATCAATACCAAGCCGTTTCTAAATAAGGAGGTCACATAATGCGGGAAAATTTCAAAGCTCTCTCCAACGTAAAATGTTTGTTGAGCGATAATTTCAGCAATCACACCCGCACGGGTATCAGCGTCCAATAGATACCAAGGAATACTATTCAAAAGAGCAAATAGAACGGGGGTAAAATGAAGCAAATCTTTTATTTGCCATCGGCTTTCATCCTTGACAAAACCTCTTATATACAAATAAACGCAAGCTGGGTGAGCAAAATATAACAGGCCTAAGGAATTAAATAAGAAAGAAACAAAGAAGGTTTGGCCTGTAGCAACAAAAATAAAATACATC
>JBDNGV010000686.1:0-3587 GCA_041689125.1 Daejeonella sp. | reverse complement strand
TCATTATACTGTACAAATCCTGTAAAAAATAGTTTATTGGTCATAGTTACATCCATTCGTGGGCCAACCAGCCAGAATTTCCTATTATTCCAGGGGTTGGGTAGTTTAATGTCATTATAACTTGAGCTAAGAGCAAAACTCACATAAGGCTGGAAGCGATAACCCAATTCTGTTGTTAAATTCAAACGAGTTCCATTAGCATAATAGCCACCATAACGCGTTGAGAATGAAAAGGTGTAGAGACTTTGTGGCCGGGAAACGAATTCTGTTCCAAAAGAATTCCAGCTATGTTCAGTCCCGGTAGGTAAAGTGGCAATTCCCGCATTCGTTGGATCAAATGGTTGTAAAAGTTTCACATAATCATGTGCAGTCCAAGCTGTAAAGGTTGCCCTGCTTCTAAAATTCAGGCTATAAGCTACAAAGTTGGTGTTGTCAGTGGGTTTAAATGACTCATTGAAATAATTGGAGCTGAAGAATTTAGGTCCGTGGCTCACTAGTTTACCAGCTTTAGGGAAGAAGAGGTAAGAGGCTGATGGATTCAAATTGATATAGCCTCGTCTCGGTACATAACCAACTTCGGCATTATAATTTGTTCCAACATATTCATGCTGCCAGTTCAGATCCCAGTTTCCGGTCCAATATCGAAGGTTAGCTGCCTGCATCATGTCTTTACCTTTTTTATTGGGACTGAATGATTTCATGCTCACCGCCTTACCGGTCCAAGTATTATTTGATGAGGCTAGATTGTACTCTAAACCTATAACCCGGTTATACTTTGTAACTCCGGCAGCTGCATTGGCTGCATCAAAGTTTAGGGATTGTTTATTGATCACAATAGCTCCTATATTTGATCTTGCAAACACTCTTCTTTGTAATGCAATAACCCCGAAATTCTGAGCAGGTTCACTTAAACTTGTGTTTTCGGTCTGCATATTCATTACACTGATTCTCAAGTCCTTATTTAGTTTCCCACTCAGCCGCGCTCCATATTGAATCGGTACCCCTAAACCAATTCGTCTGGAAAAAAAAGGACGAATATTTTGGTAGCCGAAATTGGCAAAGAGATCTCCGTTCTCAAGAAAATATTGTCTCCGTTCAGGGAAGAAAAGCTCAAAGCGATCAAGGTTGGGTATTTGCCGGTCGACTTCCACTTGCGAATAATCGGGGTTTACAGTCAGGTCGAGGTTTAGCGAAGAATTAATCGCTACTTTTACGTCTCCACCAATCTCTCCACGATTATCGCGTTGAATAGGCGACGTTAAGTGATTAGTGGAGATACCGCCGAGTGTATAGGGGATTAAAGAAATATTTTGTCCTGGTACCGGTGGAGGCTGATCCCAAACTAAAGATCCGGTATAGGCTAAAGAAGCAGTTGCGAACTGCCTCGGAACAGGTGCCCAGCTTGATTTTTCAGTCGATTTAAGATCCATTCGACTGAAATTAATACCCCAGCGACTTATTCCCGGTTTGTAGCGAATTGATTTGAAAGGAATGGCGGCTTCAAAAACATATCTATCAGGGTAGTTTTTTACAACTGAAGTCCATTTATTATCCCAGCTCAGATCCACTTTACTGCCATCATACATTATACCATCCCATTGTGCACCGGCAGCATTTGTTCCGAATGAAAATCCATTAGTCATGTCATTGAATGGATCTATGAAAATAAGGAAGTTATCATTCTTTCCGAATGCAAAATCTCTTCTCAACGATTCTACAAAATATGGCCCCGGATCATGATAGCAAATGGCAATAATATAGAGGTTATCCTTGTCATAAGCCATTTTTATATCTGTTCTCACCTTAGCAAAGCTGGTATCCATGGGTTGTACCATGAAGAAATTACTCGCCGTTTCAGCATTATCCCAAGCCGGATCATTCATAGCTCCGTCAATTTTTATTTCAGAAGACGCCGGTTTGATATTCAATTCATATTTGGCATTTTTTTTTTGTGCTTGGGCATTAAGACTCAGAAAACTGACGATTATATAGGTAATTATGAATGTAGATCTTTGAAAGAAAAGATTTGGTAATTGAGAATTGCTGTTGTTGAGAAATTTGAATTTTAAAGGAATTGGCATAACAAGAGGTAGCTGGTATTTATTTGTAATAATAACAACAATGGTTGAGTTTATTTTAAGTAAATATATTTTAATGAATTTGGGCAGGGTTAAAATTAAGCTCTTAATAAAATGTGCTTGTATGTTTTTTATTGAATGTTTGTTGGTCAATTTTCAAAAGAAAGCCCCCCTCTACTAAAACAGATAAGCTTGACCTCGCCTGTCGCATTTAGTAATCAAACAAAAAATTATCGAATCCTGTTATTCAATTCATTAGAATAAATTCATTTTTGGAAAAGCGAAGACGAATTTATCACGCATGACGCTTAAGTAAATTCGTAAGTCTGAATTAAAGGACTTGCGAAATCACCTAAACGAGCGGAAATTCGATTTCGTCAGTCACTTTCTGGAAAATTTCGTCAATCACGTTTGGAAAAAGGACTGGGAAGCCGGAAACGGATTGCAAATGGACCAAGGATTTCTGAAGATTGTAATCCAAGTTATAATTTTTTCTTCTGAACCAGAATGGGTCAAATGTTTATAGAATTGCATTTGTATGGAAATTCCGCTCGCTTTTTGCAGGCGCATGTGTTTGAAATTCTTCAATACGACCGCTTTCCTTTAGAATAAACAATCGTGACCGCTTTTCTTTTTCAAAAATATTTAGTTTACATTTCCATGTTGCCCATTCGCCTTCAAAATCCTAAATTTGTTTAAAATTTACAGAAATGTCTCAAGAAACTGAACACGTAGAATGTTTGATCATAGGATCAGGTCCCGCAGGTTATACTGCAGCTATTTATGCAGCCCGTGCTGATTTAAAACCGGTAATGTATACCGGGATGGTGCCTGGTGGTCAGTTAACTCAAACCACCGATGTGGAGAACTTCCCGGGTTATGCTGATGGGGTGATGGGGCCTGAGATGATGGAAGATTTCAGAAAGCAGGCTGAGCGATTCGGGACAGATATACGTTTTGGATATGTGAGTAAAGTTGATTTTTCATCAACTCCGCATCAAATAACCATTGATGAAGGTAAGACAGTTACTGCTGATACCGTGATTATCGCTACCGGTGCGAGTGCAAAATGGCTAGGTCTGGAAAGCGAACAGAAATATAACGGATTTGGTGTTTCGGCTTGTGCGGTATGTGATGGCTTCTTTTTCAAGGGACAGGATGTGGCGATTGTAGGTGCGGGAGATACGGCGGCAGAAGAAGCTACTTATTTAGCAAAACTTTGTAAAAAAGTTTATATGCTGGTTAGGAGAGACGAGTTTCGTGCTTCAAAAGCAATGCAAACTAGGGTATTAAATACCCCCAATATCGAGATACACTATAATACGGATACTGAGGAGATTGTTGGAGATGGAAAGAACGTAACAGGAGTGCGAGTTCAAAATAATAAGACCGGGGAGATAAAAGTACTGAATGTAAGCGGTTTTTTCGTAGCCATAGGCCATAATCCTAATACCGAAATATTTAAAGGTATTTTGGATATGGATGAAACAGGATACTTGATCACAAAAT
>JBDNGV010000685.1:0-6271 GCA_041689125.1 Daejeonella sp. | reverse complement strand
TTCTGCTGTTATACCGGGCTTGCTTATGTTGATGTGATTAATTTAACACCAGATAATATTGTGGAGGCAGCTGATGGTGAAATGTGGGTACGAACTTGCCGTCAGAAAACTGATATTCCCGTGAATACTCCACTGCTTCCAAAGGCAGTAGATATATTAGAAAAATATAAAGGTAATCTTAGGGCATCTGTAAGCCATACTATTTTTCCGGTTATCTCCAATCAAAAGGTGAATAGTTATCTGAAAGAAATTGCAGACCTCTGCGATATAAAGAAGAATATTACCTTTCATTTAGCACGACACACTTTTGCCACGACTGTAACCCTGTCTAATGGGGTTCCAATTGAAACAGTAAGCAAAATGCTAGGTCATACAAAAATTGCTACTACACAGATTTATGCTAAAGTTTTGGAAAGGAAGATCAGTGAGGATATGGCTGCGCTAAAAAGAAGACTTGCACAAGTAAATTTAAACGAACTTCCAAGGATTATTTGACAGCTAAATTGACATCCCTTAATAATACTAACCTGAGTTCGATTAATAATTATTAGAATTTACCGTAAAAATAGTGTGTAAAGTTGTATATTTAATTGCTTGAAAATTAAATAGTTAACAACAAAACCCGGGATGATTGACTACGATAAAGTTACCGATATTTTCAGCATAACCGATGAGTTTTGCAAGAATTTTGACCAGACCACTTCAAACTTCATTTTGGGCAAGCCTTCCAAGCGCCCGCCCAAAATGGCCAAAAGCGAGGGCATGTGCATTGTCATGCTGTTCCATTTGAGTGGTTTTAGGTGCTTCAAGCATTTCTACCTTTTCTATGTGCAGCGCCACATGCAAAACGAATTCCGCCAAACCGTTTCCTATAACCGGTTTGTGGAGCTTAGCCAAAGTGTGGTACTGCCCTTGACGATTTTTCTAAAGACCTGTTGCTTTGGGAAGTGTACCGGGATATCCTTTGTGGATTCCACCCCGATAAGGGTCTGCAAGAACAAGCGGATCAAAAGGAACAAGGTTTTTAAAGATATTGCCACCGAGGCAGCGGCTCATGACAGCTGCCGCTAAAAATCTGGCTGCATTTATTGCGGGCAGTCCTGTTAACAAAGTCAATTGACATGAATATACCTAAATGTTGATTAAGTAAATTTTGAAGTAACGTTTGTCGTTCCGCTAGTTTTGCTTGGAAAGCTATTACCTATAGCTGACAAATGGCTTTTATGTTAACACGGGCTATTTGTTTTCTGTGGCTTGCCTAGTGACCCCGGTCCAAACTTTATGACCTGTCTTAAGTATTCTTTGGCAGTTAACCCTGTTTTAAGTTTGAACTGCCTATTAAAATGCGAGATATTGTTATATCCGGTTTCATAACAAATTTGAGTGATTGTCATATTGCTATTTACCAATAGTTTACATGCATTAAGAATTCTAATTTCATTTATAAATTGAGAACATGTTTTGTGGGTTCTGGATTTAAAATATCTGCAAAATGATGCTTTAGTAAGATTCGCAAGACGTGCAATTTCTTCTATTTTAATTTCTTGAGCGTAATTCTTTATTATGAAGTTCATTATTATATTTATACGTTCCGTATCAGCTATGTTAATGGAATTTGCGTAACCAGGACCCGAAAGCAAATCATATTCTTCTGTATTAGCAATTGCATCAAGGGTTTTTAAGAATAAAGTCAATCGGTCAATTCCTGAAGAAGAAACTACTTCTTTTACCAACTCTGAGATTTTCTTGTGATCTTTACCCCTTATTAATAATCCTTGTTGCCCAAGTAAAAAGAGTTTTTTAATGTGGGTGAATTCGGGGAGGTCAAAAAAGCCTTCCTTGAGAGCCTCTTCACGGAAATGAATCACATATACATCCACAATAAGATCGTTGTTGCCTTGGTAAAAATCCTTATCATTTTTCCAGACGTGTGGTAGATTCGAACCTATAAACATTAAATCTCCATTGCTGAAATTCCCGATATTATTTCCCATGAACCGAATACCATAACTTTTTTCAACGAAAATAATTTCAAACTCAGGATGATAATGCCATGGGTAGTCCATATACGGGGTAATCTCTCTTTTTACAGCAATTGAAGAAGTATAGTTTGAAGGTATTTTTTCGAGCTTCGGATGCATAAATTTGCTTTTTAATTGTTGAAAAATTACAGATAACACTCTATTTATGCAAATAGAGTGTTATAAATTGAAAAAATAATAGTTTTTTAAGTGATCCTCATAGAATAATTTTGACAATTAAGTTCTAAGCATTTGGTCAGCTATCATTTTTTAAATACAAAAATAGAAAATAGACAAAAGGTTCTTTCTTGTCCTAATAATAAACTTTACCTAAACCGAAAGAGATTATTGCAAGAATAGTATATAAAAGAAAGATAACTGAAACAACCAGTTGAGAAAACCTAATATATATTATTATTTTTTTTAAATGTTAAATAATAATTCTAAGGAAGAAATTTATTATGCAAAAAACTGATAGTCAAAAAAACAGTAAATTTTATATTTACAAGGTAGCTCTTGTTGCATCAATGGGTGGGTTTCTATTTGGATTTGACCTGGTAGTGATTGCTGGAGCACTTTCATTTCTTGAATCAGATTTTCAGCTGTCGCCTGCCATGAAAGGCTTCGCAGTAAGCAGTGCTATTCTCGGTGCTATTGCAGGCCCCTTATTTGGGCTTTGGTTTGCTGATCGGCTTGGTCGACGTAAAACGATGATGCTAGCGGCTATTTTTTTTATGATTTCTACTATTGGAAGCGCATTCGCTATAACCATTTGGGATTTTGTTGGTTGCGTTTTCTGGGCGGTGTAGGTATTGGGTTGGCAATGATGTCATCACCGATTTATATAGCGGAGTTATCTCCTCCTCATATGCGGGGTAGCTTGGTAAATGTAAATCAGTTGGCTAATGTAATTGGTATTAATCTTGCAGTTATTGTCAGCTATTTTTTCTCCTTTGAAGGGTGGGGTTGGCGATGGATGTTTGGCTCTCAAGCTGTTCCTATTATATTTTTAATCATTGGTCTTATTCTTATTCCTGAGAGCCCAAGATGGCTGGCTGCTCAAAATCGCATTGCCGATGCACTTAAGGTACTTACAAAAATTAATGGTAAAGTAAAAGCTGAAAATGAGTTGAAAGAGATTCAGAAGGAACTTACACAAGAAACTGGCGAATTCCGCGAATTGCTTCAACCCGGAATAAAAAAGGCATTATTTATTGGGGTTGTTTTAATGATATTCTCCCAGATTAATGGGGTTAATATGATGTTGTTGTATGCCCCAAGTATACTGTCAGAAGCTGGCATTAGTGTCGGGTCTAATGCTATATTAAGTTCTATTCCCATATTTATATTCATTTTCATTTGTACTATTATAGCCTTTGGATTAATAAAACGTTTTAGCAGACGCGGGTTATTAATTGGAAGCGTATTATGTATGGGCGCTGGTCATTTGGTTATGGCAATTAATTTACACCAACATTGGCCACCCATATTTACCTTAATCCCAATGTTGATTGGAACAGGTGCATTTACTCTGGGATTTGCACCTCTAAGCTGGATTATTGTGTCTGAAATATTTCCCAATCGAATTCGGGGTAAAGCCTTGGCCGTGGTTTGTTTTTTTCTATATTTTTCATCGTTCATTACTGCACAGATTTTTCCAATGCTGACGCATTGGTTCAATATGCACTTTAATAATGCTGCAGGTGTTTATTTAATTTTTGCCAGTCTTTGTATTGCTTGTGCAGTTTTTTCCTGGAAAATGGTTCCTGAAACCAAAGGGTTGAGCCTGGAACGAATTGGCGATTTTTGGCGAAATAAGAAGGTTTTGAGGTCGTTACATATCGAGGTTAAATAAGATGAGGAATGCTGGGATGGAATGATGTATAATGAGAAATATCAAACCTGGGTTAACAAAGGAGAATATAAGGAATTAAATTCCTAAAAGTCAAACAATTTAATAACAATTAAAAACAACTAAATGAAAGCAGGATTTGTTGGATTTGGAGAAGTGAATTCCCCGAAACAATTAATAGATAAAAAATGTATAATTGCCTTGAAAGAAATCGAATCCTTGGGTATTGAAATGGTGACAACTGAAACAGTCACTGATGATCCTAAAGGACATGATGTTAAACGGGCGATAAAAGACTTAAAAAAAAGCGATTTTGATTTGCTGATCATTTGTCTTGCAGGTTGGATTCCTTCTCATGCGGTTATTGCAATCACAAATGAGTTTAAGCAAAAACCGATGATTTTGTGGGGGCTTGCCGGAAACATGGAAAACGGTCACATTGTAACTACTGCCGCTCAGGCAGGGACAACCGCCTTACGAAAAGTGTTTGATGATCTCGGCTACAAATTCAAATACATTTATAATATCATCGGGAAACCATCACCATTAGACAAGATTAAAGGTTTCGCTTTGGCAGCCTCAGCTGTAAAATCTATTGAAAGCACAAAAGTTGGTATGATGGGCTTTCGTGACATGAAACTTTACAATACGCTTTACGAAGGTATATCCCTAAAGTCCAAAATTGGAATTGAAATCGAATTTTTTGAAATGTTGGAAATGGTTCAATTGAGTGAGCATATTGAAAACGATGAGGTTCAAAAAGTTTTACAAAAAATAAAACAGGAATGGAATTTTGTTAAACCTGCCGAGGATGATTTCCTTAAAAAAGGGATTAGATATTATCTGGCGATTAAAAAAATTGCAGAAGAAAACGCTTTTGATGCGATATCATTAAAGGATGTTGATGGAATGAAAAAGCTTCTACATTTTCCTCCTGCCTTGATTTTTATGCTTCTTTCTGATGAAGTGAAACTATGCACCATCCCGGAAAATGATGCGATGGGAGCAGTTACCCAATTAGTTGTTAAACACATTACCAATCAATGCGCCGCATATTTTGAATTTTATGAGTTTTTCGAGGAAAGTGTTCTTGTAGGTGTACCTGATTTTGTGCCGGCTGAAGTGGTTAATGGAAAAGTAAAAGTTACACGTGCAGCATTTGGAGGAATTAGTGGAGGACTTTTAAATATTTCTACAGTAAAAACAGGCAAACTCACGATAGCAAGATTGTCAAATTCCGGAGATCAATATACAATGCATATATGTACAGGTGAAGGCAAATTAAGATCATGGGAAGAGGCCGGATGGGATAACCCTGCTCCCCAATTACCAAGTCTTGAAATATTTCTTGATACTTCTGTTGAAGAATTTACACAAAAAATATCAGGTCAGCATTATATTATAGCCTATGGGAACCATGTACAAGCATTGTCTGACTTCTGTTATTTGAAGAATATTAAAGTAATATAAGTGAGAAACATGAAAAAATATGATGCCGTAATTGCTGGATATGTTTGCGTTGATCTAATTCCTGAATTTAAAAAAAATAAAGCATTTACCAGTATATCTGATGTTTTAAACCCCGGGGAATTAATAGAAATAGATGGGCTCAGTGCTACTCTGGGAGGAGTAGTTGCAAATACAGGATTGGCAATGAAAAAATTCTCTAAAAATGTTTTCCTGAATGGATTAATCGGGGATGACTTTATAGGTAAAATTGCCAGAGAATGGTTAGATAAATATGCTCTTTCAGAAGGTATAAAAACAATTAAAAATCAGAGTACGGCTTTTGGCTTAGTTATAGCACCACCCGGAATTGACCGGATATTTCTTGAATCGCCGGGTTGCAGTCAGCTTTTTGATATAGGTTATATCAATTTTGATGAAATTGCCCAAAGCCGGTTGTTTCATTTTGGTTATCCCCCCCTTTTAAAACACTTCTATCTGAATGAAGGAAGTCAACTGCACGACATGCTTTGTAAAATTCAAAGTATGGATGTGATTACTTCTCTCGATTTTAGTTTGCCCGATGCAGAGAGCGAATCAGGCAAAATTAACTGGCCTGAAATATTACAACGAATATTGCCCTTTACTGATATTTTTGTTCCCAGCCTGGAAGAGGCGCTGCGGATAATGATGCCATATGAATATGCTCAGATTCAATCTTCTTCCGATAATATTGATATTATTGACAAAGTTCCACTCGACACGATCCGGGAAGTGGGTAAACGGATAATTGATTTAGGGGTCAAAATTGTCTTAATAAAATCGGGACACCGTGGCGCATATCTATTCACAGGTGATATTTCTTCCATAAATGAAAAGCCTGGTTTTAATCTATCTGAAGAAAGCTGGAATTACTGTGAACTGTGGTGCAATGCATACCCTGTTGATAATG
>JBDNGV010000684.1:0-3119 GCA_041689125.1 Daejeonella sp. | reverse complement strand
TAGAGATTGGGTGGTTCAGAAGAATAAAAAGGAATTGCGAAATTTATAATGAAATTTAACAATGGACAACAAAATTTTCTTCATTGTCCATTGTCAACTATCAACTATCAATTTTATTACTACTTAATCTCGTAAGCAACAACAGTATTTCTCCAAAAGGTTGGCACATACACTGTTTTAGTTTCTCTATCAAAACCGATATCTGCAGTATTTCTTTTCTCTGCACGGGTGTCCATCAGCAATTGCTTGCTACCATCAGCATTGATATACCAAAGGGCACCTTCCCAGCACGAAACAATAAATTCTTTTCCTTGAACATTTTCAATACCATCTGTGCCGCCATCCATGCCATCCACAATCAGGCCTAATGTCTTATCTGCATTCATTTTGTATAAACCACCGTCATCTAACAGATAAATTTCATTCTCATGGAAAAGTACTCCATTAGGTCTTTTTAGATTTTCTGCGATGATTTCGGCCTTCTCGTTTTCAACTTTATATAATTTTTTGCTTAGCATTTCGGTTACATAAATCGCTCCGTTTGGATCAACGCTGATATCATTTAAACCAGTTGCCCCTTCGATCGGAATTTTCTTATCGATTTTTCCACTTGCAATATCGATTACGACAATTTCACCCAAATCAGCAGCATATAATTTACCATTATGCATACCCATTCCTTTTGGTGCATTTAGTCCGCTTACCCATTCTGCTGCAATTACTTTTCCGTCTAATCCGACCTTTCCAATAGAGCCTTTTCCATCAGCTTTCCATGGCTCAGTACCGTCTATATTACTTACATACAATACTTGATTTTCCTTATCAAACAATACCGATTCAGGAACCTTTAGCGTGCTGTCGCTTTCCCATTTAAGAACAAGTTCTGGGGTTTTTGCAGAATCTGCCTGCTCGGTAGTTTTTTTATCGCTTGAACCACCGCAAGCTGCAAGGAAGAGTACTCCCAAAAAAAGAATTTGTTTCATCTGTTTTTTCATCTGTTTATTTTTTGTTTTTTAAAGGTGATGAATCGATCATGATTTAATAATCATTCCCCTGCGGGTTCAAGCAAAATCATGATGGTTTCATCTGTTTATTTTTTAATTATAATTAAATGTACGAAACAGAATATTTGCTAACAAATCCCTTGGCAGATTATTCAAGACTTTGCTATTCATAGTTTATCCCGTTAAAAATCTACATATTTAAAATAAACTGAGGCCTTAACAATCCTTCAGGTATCTTTGACACGTATATACCGAAATGGTTATTTATAGTAAATGAGGTATAAAATCACAAATCTGGTCTTCCTTCTGGCCTTATTGTATTTTACTGATTCAAAAGCACAAGCTCCGGCTATCAGCTCCTTTTCTCCTAAAATCGGTCCGCCGGGGACTTTAATAACCGTTCAAGGTTCTTCATTGGATAAAGCGAATTCAGTCACTGTAGGTGGAAAATCAGCGCTAATCATTTCTCTTTCGGCGAGTTCTATTACCGCCTATGTCATGCCGGGTTCTGGTAGCGGCACTGTTACGGTAAGCTCAGCTTCAAATACGGCTAACAGTTCAGAAATATTTACTGTAAATACGTCTTTATTTCCCAGAGCTCAGCAAGGGGATAAACTGGTTGGTACAAGTAATGTTGGCTTAGCTGAATCTGGACGATCTGTAGCGATCAGTGCCGACGGGAACACAGCTATTGCAGGGGCACCAAATGATAATAGTCAGCAAGGTGCTGCTTGGATTTACGTCAGGAATGGAAATGTGTGGACGCAGCAGGGTCCTAAGCTAGTTGGTAGTGGTAACACAGGTCCTGCGCAACAGGGACGGGCTGTGGCTATCAGCGCCGACGGAAATACTGTTATTATTGGCGGATATTTTGACGGCGTGGGTACAGGAGCTGCCTGGATTTTTACCCGCACAAACAATATATGGACGCAGCAAGGTAATAAACTGCGTGGAACCGGATATGATGATATGATTCTGCCCGTCAACATGGGCTATTCAGTTGGGATGAGCGCGGACGGCAATACAGTTATTTTAGGTGCCCCTTATGATAATTCAAGTCGCGGCGCAGTATGGATCTTTAGCCGGAAAGATAATATATGGACGCAGCAGGGTGAGAAATTGTTTGATGATACCAGTGTTTCAGGAGCTCCGGGACAAGGTTTTTCTGTCGGACTTAGTGCCGATGGGAATACAGCTATTGTGGGTGCGCCTCTAGAAAATAACCAGCAGGGTGCAGCGTATCTATTCTTCAGAAGTGGTACGGAATGGAACAGGCAGGCTAAAAAACTCGATGTTATTGGATACCCGGGTACGAAATGGCAGGGAATATCTGTTGCACTGAATGCGGACGGAAGTAGTGCCATTCTCGGAGCCTCGGTAGCCGACAATGCTAAGGGAGCTGCTTGGGTTTATCTGAAGAATGGGGCTGATTGGATCCAGAAAGGGAATAAATTAGCAGGTACAGTAAGTTCAGATAATGCTGCTCAGGGTTGGTCTGTGGCTATGAGTGCCGATGGGAATACCGTTTTAATGGGTGCGAAATCAGATAACTGGACCAATGGTGCCGCATGGGTATTTACTTGGTCGAATAATTTATGGGTGCAGAGAGGACCGAAATTAACAGGTATTGGGAATATTGGTGTTGCAAATCAGGGTCAGTCACTTGCATTGAGTGCAGATGGTTCAACTGCAATTATCGGAGGGAATCAGGATAATAATCAAATGGGTGCCTCATGGATTTTTGTTCCAGGGCCGCAAATCTCCATTTCACTTAAAAACTATAGCTCAGAATTTTGCAAAGGTGTAATTAAGACTAGTTTTTCGTATGATAAAACGGAAGGGGATCCCAATTTGTATAGCATTATCTGGGATCAGAAAGGTATTGCCGGAGGCTTGATAAATGTGATCGATCAGGTACTTCCTTCTGGTTCATTCGAGATATCTATGCCTACCACTCTTGCTGATGGTGTTTACAATGGCTTCTTAAAAGTGCGTAATAGCATTACCGGAGAAAGCAGTACAGGAACCATATTTACCTTAGTCATTCCCGAACCTCCAAAAATTTCACCAATCACCGGATCAGGAACTGTAGTCCTTGGATTGAAAACGACGCTT
>JBDNGV010000683.1:0-21123 GCA_041689125.1 Daejeonella sp. | reverse complement strand
TACTTCTTTAGCAAGAGAAGTGTTGTTGAGTAAATTTGATTCAACAACTAATAAATCTGTTGCAGATGTATATGCGGAAGTCTATAAACTAAAAGAAGGTTGGAATAAAAACGAACTAATTGGTGATATTCAATTTCAAACATTAAGTTCCAATAAGCCTTACTCAAGGTTACAAGATAGTTTACTCCAAAAAATTACAGATGCCATTTTATTAACTAAGTTTTCAGTTGCTAAAACAGATAAAAAAGCAGGGTTTATTGAAGTGAGTGCAACAATGGAAAACGAACAACTTGCTAAAATATATTGTGAACGAATAGTAAATGAAGCGGTTTCAAGGTATATAGCAGTAAAAATCCAACGGCAAAAAACAACAGTTGATAAATTGCAAGCAAGAGTAGACAGTGTTGCTAGGCTTTTGAACCAAAAAACAATATCAGGGGCAACATTACAAACTTCGGCAAGTACTATGGATATTAATCCATTATATAGGGCAGGCACTGTTGTAGCAACTGAAACTACTGTAAGAGATAAAACCATGCTGGCTACTATTTTTGCTTCAATAGTTCAAAATTTAGAGATTGCAAAGTTTACATTAAGCCAAGAAACTCCTGTTATTCAGGTTGTTGATGCTCCTGCTTATCCATTATTGAAGAGAAAGAGTTCAAGATTAGTTACGGCAATTCTTTATTCATTTTTATTTGCTTTAGTATTTTTGTGTTATTTTACTTTTAATCGGTGGTATAAGAACTATATTTTAGATTCAATTTAAACTTCTACAATTAGTTATTTAAATTAGAAATATGACAGTATCTATTATTTCAAATTTCTATAAATATTTGCTACTGAGTTTTATTCATTTCAACTTTTTATATAATTGTAACATATAATAATATTGAAACTTTATTACTACTATTTGAAGTACAGAAATAAAATAATAATTTAACAATGAACCTTCAAGAAAAAAAAATTGCAATTATTGGTCAAGGATATGTTGGCTTACCATTAGCAATTGAATTTGGCAAAAAGTATAAGGTTCTAGGTTTTGATATCAATCATACTCGCATTGAAGAGTTGACTTCTGGTAAAGATCGTACTAATGAAGCTGATTTGGTAGGCTTATCTTTTGCGATGAATTTAGCTAAAACCGGAAAAGAAACAGGTTTAAGTTTTTCAACTAAATCAAATGACCTTAAACTGTATAATGTTTATATAGTTACTGTTCCTACTCCTATTGACCAATTTAAAGCTCCTGACTTAACTCCTTTGTTGAAAGCATCTGAAATGTTAGGGAAAATATTGAAACCTAATGATTTAGTAATTTATGAATCAACTGTTTATCCAGGCTGCACTGAAGAAGATTGTGTACCTGTTTTGGAAAAATTTTCAGGACTCAAATTTAATAAAGATTTTTTTTGTGGATATTCACCTGAACGCATTAATCCAGGCGATAAAGTGAATACATTAACAAAAATCAGAAAAGTAACTTCAGGTTCAACTCCAGAAATTGCTGAGGTGGTAGATTCTTTATACTCTACTATTATAGAAGCAGGAACTCATAAAGCCCCAAGTTTAAAAGTAGCAGAAGCTTCAAAAGCTATCGAAAATGCTCAAAGAGATGTGCATATTTCCTTTGTAAATGAATTAGCCCTACTTTTTGATAAAATGGGTATTGATACTAATGATGTTATTGAAGCAGCAGGAACAAAATGGAATTTTTTGAAGTATAAACCAGGTTTGGTAGGGGGGCATTGTATTGGAGTTGACCCATATTATTTGGCGCATAAAGCTGAAAGTTTAGGTTATCACCCTCAAGTTATACTTAGTGGCAGAAGAGTGAATGACAATATGGGAATGTTTGTGGCTAATAAAGTAGTTAAGCTTTTAATTAAAAAAGGGCATAAGATTAATAGTGCACGAGCATTAATTTTAGGTATTACTTTTAAAGAGGATTGCCCAGATATCCGAAATTCAAAAGTGATTGATATTTATCGTGAATTGATTCAGTTTGGTATGCATGTGGATGTTTTTGATCCACATGCTGATAAACATGAAGTACAAGAAGAATATGGGATTCGATTAATCGATAATCTTGTCAATAGTTATGAATCAATTGTGTTGGCTGTTTCTCACAAAGAGTTTTTATCACTTAATTTTAAAATGCTTTGCTCAGACCATAACTCAGTGATTTTTGATACTAAATCATTTTTAGACCGCACTATAGTAGATGCAAGACTCTAATAACATTCAACAATGAAAATTGAAATGGTTGACCTTAAAGGTCAATATTTAAAAATTCACGATGAAATTGATACGGCAGTACTGAAAGTAGTTCGTGATGCATGCTTTATTAATGGCCCTGAAGTTGGTTTGTTTATAAAAAATTTTTCTAATTATTTAGATAATAGTTTTATTATACCCTGCGCAAATGGAACAGATGCATTGCAGATAGCAATAATGGCCTTAGGGTTGGAACCAGGTGATGAAGTGATTGTCCCATCTTTTACATATGTAGCCACAGCTGAAGTAATTGGCTTGCTAAATTTAAAACCTATTATGGTAGATGTTGATCCAATCCATTTCAATATTACTCGAGCAAATATTGAACAAGCCATTGGGCCAAAGACTAAAGCTATTGTTCCTGTGCATTTGTTTGGGCAATGTGCTAATATGGAGCCGATAATTGAAGTAGCAAAAGAAAAAGGATTGTATGTTATTGAAGATACAGCTCAGGCAATTGGCGCTATTTATACTTTTAGTGATGGTACAAAAAAACAAGCTGGAACGATGGGGCATATTGGATGCACTTCCTTTTTTCCATCTAAAAATTTAGGTTGCTATGGGGATGGAGGAGCTATTTATACACATGATCCAATTATCGCAGAAAAAATCAGAATGATTGCAAACCATGGGCAAGCTAAAAAGTATGTTCATAAGTATATAGGTGTTAACTCTAGACTTGATACTATTCAGGCTGCAATTCTTAATGTTAAATTAAAATACCTTGATGATTATAGTGCTGCAAGATGTAAATCTGCTGATTTTTATGATCAGTTATTGGGTACGATAAAAGGGTTGCAAATTCCATTTCGTTCAAACAATTCTACACATGTATTTCACCAATATACCATGATAATAAGTGATGGTAAAAGAGATGCATTAAAGAAATATTTAGAAGCAGCTGGAATACCTGCTATGGTATATTACCCAGTTCCATTAAATGAGCAAGAAGCATTTAGTAAAATTGGTGAAGTGATTGGTTCTCTTGACAACACAGAATATTTGTGTAAATCTGTACTTTCTTTGCCAATGCATACAGAATTGCAAGAAAATCAACAAGTGTTTATTTGTAACCATATTAAGTCATTTTTTAATTTACAATATGAATAAATTTATTCATCATTCTGCAATTTTAGATGAAGGATGTGTTATTGGAGAAGGAACTCGAATTTGGCATTTTACCCATATTATGCCTAAGGCGATAATTGGTAAAAATTGTAATATTGGTCAAAATGTATTTATTGATAATAATGTTAAAATTGGTAATGGAGTAAAAATTCAAAATAATGTAAGTGTATATAATTCAGTTGAAATTGAAGATGATTGTTTCTTAGGACCAAGTATGGTTTTTACCAACGTAGTAAATCCACGAGCGAACATTGAAAGAAAACACGAATACAAAAAAACTTTTCTAGGTCGTGGTTGCTCCATTGGGGCAAATGCCACTATCATATGCGGAATCAGGATAGGTAGCTTTTCTTTTGTTGGCGCTGGCGCCGTTGTAACAAAAGAAGTAAATGATTTTGCTTTGGTAGTAGGTAACCCATCTCGTCAGATTGGCTGGGTAAGCGAATATGGACATCGCCTTGTATTTGATGAAAACAAAACTGCTAAATGTATAGAAAGCGGTCAGGAATACCAGTTCGAG
Organism: Daejeonella sp.; assembly: GCA_041689125.1. Classification (GTDB taxonomy): domain Bacteria; phylum Bacteroidota; class Bacteroidia; order Sphingobacteriales; family Sphingobacteriaceae; genus Daejeonella. The sequence continues at coordinate 17,198 of JBDNGV010000683.1, read as the reverse complement.
AATAATAAGGTAAGTCGTATTAAATAGGATATAATGTTTGCAGAAGAAAAAAAAATAAAATTTGCTGTTATCGGATGTGGTCATATAGGTAAAAGACATGCTGAAATGATTGTTCGCAACGAAGAGTGTGAATTGGTTGCAATGATCGATGTAAAAGAGAAGGAAGTGTTAAATATCGATCAATTAAATGTTCCATTTTTTCAGTCCTTAGATGAATTTTTAAATTTAGGTATTGAAGTTGATGTTATCAACATCGCAAGCCCTAATGGTTTTCACGCATCCCACGCATTAAAATGTCTGGATGCTAAAAAACATGTAGTGATTGAAAAGCCGATGGCGTTGAGCAAAGCCAATGCAGAAGAAATACTTTTCAAAGCTTTGCGAGTGCATAAACATGTTTTTACTGTTATGCAGAATAGGTATTCACCCCCATCAGTATGGATCAAAGATCTGATTGATTCTGGTAAGCTTGGAAAAATATTCATGGTACAACTTAACTGCTACTGGAATAGGGATGAGCGGTATTATACAGTAGATAGTTGGCATGGTAAAAAAGATCTCGATGGTGGAACTCTATACACTCAGTTCTCTCACTTTATTGATATTATGGATGGGCTATTTGGCGATATAGAGAATATTCAGTCTCGTTTTAAGGAGTTCAACCATACACATCTAACTGAGTTTGAAGATTCGGGATTTGTATCTTTTGATTTTATGAGTGGAGGTATGGGTGCTATAAACTATTCCACATCAGTATGGAACCAGAATCAAGAAAGTAGCATGACAATCGTTGCAGAAAACGGGAGCGTTAAAATTGGCGGGCAGTATATGAATGAAGTGGAATACTGCCATATTAAAGATTATATTTTACCTGAACTGGCGCCTACAAACCCAGGCAATGATTATGGCGCATACAAAGGTTCTGCACAGAACCACCATTATGTGATTTCAAATGTAGTGGATACGCTTAAAGGAAAAAACACCATAACAACCAATGCACTTGAAGGATTAAAAATTGTCGACATCATCGAAAGAATATACCAAAAGAAAAGTTAATTCCTATTTAGTTATTTGACAGAACCTTTAAACATAGATGCTTATTTCACTTTAATTCTATCTTTCTTACAATGCGAATAGTTACAATATTAGGTGCAAGACCTCAGTTTATCAAAGCATCAGCCTTCAGCAGGGCTTTACGTGAACATAATTCTCTGCATACACAAGAGCCAATCGAAGAAATCATTGTTCATACAGGACAACATTTCGATGCAAACATGTCTGAAATATTTTTTCAGGAACTTGATATACCTAAACCACATGTGAACCTAGCAATCTCAGGGTTATCTCATGGCGCTATGACTGGCCGTATGCTAGAAGGTATTGAATCCGTACTGATTAAAGAAAAACCAGATGTATTGATGATCTATGGCGATACTAATTCTACTCTTGCAGGAGCTATTGCCGCAAGCAAACTACACATACCTATCGCGCATGTTGAGGCTGGTCTTAGAAGTTTTAATATACGTATGCCTGAAGAGATAAATAGAATATTATCAGACAGAATTTCAAATTTTTTATTTTGTCCTACTGCAATTGCTGTACAAAATCTTGCCAACGAGTCAATATTTAAAGGTGTGCATTTATGCGGAGATATTATGTTGGATGTAACCAATTTCTTCAAGGAAAAAGCAGATACTACTGTTGATCTTTTAAAATGGGGATTAAAATCAGGCAAATACAATCTTGCAACTATACACAGAGAAGAAAATACCAATTCTCCAGAAAGATTGATAGCTATTTTGAAGACATTGAAAGAAATAACTACTCAGTGTACAGTATTATTGCCGCTTCATCCAAGAACTTCACAACTGATTGCTAAACTCGGATTACAACAATTAACTGAAGGTATAATGATCATCGAACCAGTTTCTTATTTAGAGATGACTAAACTTCAGATGAACGCTGCTACGATCATTACCGATTCTGGTGGTGTTCAGAAAGAAGCATTTTTCCACCGTGTGCCTTGTATCACTCTTCGAGATGAAACAGAGTGGATTGAAACTGTTGAACTTGGTTGGAATAAAATTGTTGGAGCTGACAGCGATAAAATACGCGAAGCATATGCCATTCGAAGTCAAGGCAAGGAAATTGGGGAACCTTTTGGAAATGGATTTGCTGCTCATAAAATTCTACAAATACTTAAAGAAAAATTCGTATGATTATTATTTTACTGCCTGCGTATAATGAAGAAGATTCTCTGCCGCGGTTAATGCCCAAGATTAAAACAACCATGGAGAAATTTGAAGAATCCTATAAAGTTGTTGTTTGCAACGATGGAAGTAGTGATAATACAGCCTCCATGTTAAAGGAATTCAGATCTACTATGCCGCTCGAAGTGATTGAACACAGAATTAACCGAGGGCTTGGCGAATCTATACGTGATCTTTTTGAACGAGCTGAACAACTGGCGGGTGATAATGATGTGATCGTTCGGTTAGATTGCGATGATACACATGAACCCGAATTTATTCCAAATCTGATTGCTAAAGTGCGTGATGGGTATGATGTAGTAATAGCATCGAGATTTGCAAATGGTGGAGGTCAATTAGGCGTGAATGGGTATAGGGCATTTATCAGTAATGCAGCCAACCTATTTATGAAAGTGTTTTTCCCTATAAATGGATTAAGAGAATATTCTTGCGGTTTCAGAGCATTTAATGCTTCAAAAATCAAAGAAGCTATTTCATTTTATGGAAATGATTTTGTTTCGTTGAAAGGCCTAGGCTTTACTTGTACACTTGAAAAAATTGTAAAATTAAAAATAATCGGCTGCCGTTTTGGAGAAGTCCCTTTTGTATTGCGTTACGATCAAAAACTGAGCAACAGTAAAATGGTAGGTAGTGTAACAACACTTGGTTATATTGTAATGACTATTCTTTATCATTGGCCTTGGGGCGGATGGAGAAGAGGCTACCATAAAAAATATATAAAATGGAAACAAGTAAAATGAGCGAGATCAATGAAGTAAAAAATTTCTGGGATTCAAACCCGTTATGGACAGGTGAATCAAAATTCGAACCTGGATCAAAATCCTTTTTTGAGGAACACCGCCAGGTATACATTCAGGACTGTTTTGGGGGTGCATTTGACATTAGGTTCTTACCAGCAGCACGACCATGTGGTCAAGATTTAGAGATCCTTGATCTTGGTTGTGGTATTGGTTTTTGGTCTACAGAATTCGGTATGCGAGGGTACTGCAATCTCACTGCAGCTGATCTTACTCCTAATGCTTTGGAAATAACCAAAAAAAGATTAGGGATCTATCAATTACGTGCCAAGCTTTTTGAAGAAAATGCAGAAATGCTTTCTTTCAAAGATCAACAATTTGATCATGTGAACTGTCAAGGTGTGATACATCATACTCCCGATACAGAAAAAGCAGTTTCTGAAATTGCACGTGTAATTAAAGATGGTGGAACCGCCAGCATATCTGTTTATTACAGAAATGTAGCACTTCGTTACTGGCCAGTTCTGCGTTGGCTCGTTTATCCATTGGCTTGGTTTGGTGGTGGGTTGAAAGGACGTGGAAGGGAAGGTATTTTCAAAGGTTCAAAAATTGACGATATAGTAAAACTTTATGATGGTGCTGATAATCCTATTGGGAAAAGTTATAGCGAAAGTTCTTTCAGAACATTGCTTGAAAAATATTTTGAAGTAGAGGAAATTTATTTCCATTTCTTTCCTGCACGATCATTGCCTTTTAAAACATCTAAACGTTTACACAAGTTGTTAGATAGAAAATTTCCTTTTATGATTTACGCTAACATAAGAAAAAAATGTGTGGAATAGCTGGTGTTTTATCTAATGGAAAAAGGTTAGATAATTACAATTATTATCTGAAAGAAATGCTTGACTCTATCGCTCACCGCGGGCCAGATGGTTCAGGTATTATTGAACATGAAGGACAGATTTTATTCGGTCATCGAAGGCTTGCTATCATAGATATCGAGCATGGTGCACAACCAATGTGCTCTCATGATAATCGTTATACAATAACATTTAATGGTGAAATATATAATTATCAAGAGTTAAGACAATCTTTGATCCAGAAAGGCGTTCACTTTCAAACTTTTTCAGATACTGAAGTGCTTTTGAAACTTTTGATCATTGAAGGGGCCAATGCATTGAGCAAACTAAATGGGATGTTCGCTTTTTGTTTCCACGACAGGAAAGATAATTCATGGATAATGGCAAGGGATCATTTTGGTATCAAACCTTTATATTATACCATTTTAGATGATTCTATTATTTTCGCTTCTGAAATAAAAGCATTACTAGTTAATCCCGCTATTAAAGCGAAATCTGTAAGGGATGAAACAGCATTACAGCAATACCTTACGTTTCAATTCTGTCTTGAAGAAAAAACACTTTTCAAAGGGGTAAAAAAAGTAAAGCCGGGATATTTTTTATATGGCCACGGTGCAAACATTGAAAACGAAACCTGTTACTGGGATACAAAATATAAAATAGATTATAACCATACAGAAGAATATTTTATTGAGAAACTAAAATACCTTCTTTCCGACAGCGTTCGTCTTCAATTACGTTCAGATGTTCCTATAGGAGGATATCTGTCAGGTGGTATTGATTCGAGTCTTATTTGCTCTTTAGCTGCAGGTCAACTCGCTGAAGATATCCCTATGTTTCATGGGAGGTTTGCAGAGGGGCCAGAATACGATGAGTCTGCTTATGCAAAAGCGCTTGTGAATAGTACAAAAGGCAAATATTATGAAGTAGTGCCGACAGCACAGGATTTTGTAAACGATTTGCCTAAGTTAATCTATGCACTTGATGAACCGCTTGCAGGTCCTGGTCTGTTTCCACAATATCATGTAAGCAAACTCGCCAAACAACATGTAACTGTTGTGCTTGGAGGACAGGGTGGGGATGAAATTTTTGGAGGATATGCCCGTTATCTTGTTGGCTATCTTGAACAAGCATTGAAAGGAGCAATCTTTGAAACACAGGAAGAAGGTCGGCACCTTGTATCACTAGAATCCATAGTACCACAATTGCCGTTGCTTAAACAATACAAACCTTTATTATCGCAGTTTTTTGCAGAAGGATTATTTCAACCAATGGATGAACGTTATTTTAGGTTAATCGATCGTAGCCAAGGGTTGAAAAATCTGCTGAATCAGGATCTCTTTAAATCCTTTGACAACAAACAATTGTTTGCAGATTACCAATCTGTGTTCAATTATGCAGATACTAAATCGTATATCAATAAAATGACACATTTCGATCAGAAAACATTGCTACCTTCTTTGTTGCAGATAGAAGATAGGGTTAGCATGGCTGTATCGCTCGAGTCGCGTGTTCCTTTGCTAGATACAAGAATAGTAGATCTTGTAACATCTATGCCACCACCAATGAAATTCCAAGAAGGAAGAACTAAACATATCCTTAAAAAAGCCATAGGTAGTCTTTTGCCACCAGCTATAATGGAAAGAAAAGACAAAATGGGCTTCCCCGTTCCAATAAAAGAATGGATGAAAAAAGGTCCAGTAAAAGAATTTGTAAACGATACACTTCTAAGTAGAGCAAGTCTCCAGCGTAATATTTATACAGTAGATGCGATCAAAAAAATGTTGGCTAACCAAGGTGTTGGTGGTCGCCAGTTATGGGGTGCACTTAGCCTTGAACTGTGGCATCAAAAATTTATAGATGTCTGATCTCAAAATATTGGTCCTGCCAGTATTTGAAATCAGGAAAAAACATGTAATGCAGGCATTGGGCAACTATTGGGAAAAAAATGCTGATGTCATTAAAGCATTACCAGTAGTTCAGGCAGAAAATACTGTGATACCGCCTTTAAAGCTTAAAGAAATCCTGCTGCCCGCATGGGCTGCAAACTGTGGTGTTGATGGAATATTGCTGATTCCTGTTGAAGCATGTACGGTAGAAAATGGTGACTGGTCTACAATAGACTGGTGGACAGGTTGTTTTTTATACATCGAAGCTTGGCATGAAAGAATTCATGAACAATTAAATGGCTCAATTCACTCCTATAGTTTTAGGCTTAAAAATTGGGACCAGCGTGCCTGGGAACATGCATGGGTAAATAGGGTAGCATTGTTTTTACGAGCTTGGGCATCATATATAAACAAAGAACAAGAAACGCAATTGTTCGGAGCTTGCCAGCAGTTTGAACTATTGATGACGCATGATGTGGATGCTGTTTCAAAAACAAACTCGATCAGATTAAAGCAGTTTGTTTTTAATATGTTCAACGTAATACGTTCATTAAAAAGCTTACAATGGAAAATGATTGTTCCGCGACTAAAAAAAGCTGGTCTTTTTCTTTTCAGCAGAGAAGATTGGTGGAAACTTGATGAAGTTTTAAGTGTAGAAAAAAACGCTGGAATCAAAAGTCATTTTAATTTTTATTCAGGTACTGGCCATAAAAGTATTAAAAGCTGGTTGTTTGATCCGGGATATAATATTAGAAACAAGCGAATAATTGGTTTTATCAAAGAAGCAGTAGAACAGGGTTGTGTGATAGGTCTTCACCCTACTTATAATTCTTGGGACCAACAAGGTTTGATAGAAGCGCAGAAAAAAAACCTTACTATATCTACTGGCATCAACATTCTAACACTACGCCAACATTGGCTCCGTTTTGCGTGGTCAAAAACATGGGCGGCACAAGAGAATGCCGGGATTAATCTGGATACAACATTGATGTTTAATGACAGACCTGGTTTCAGAATCAGTGCAGCACTGCAATACCATCCTTGGAATACCGAAACTAGTTCAGAGCATAGACTTTTTTCTTTCCCAACTGTTTTTATGGATTCTCATTTTTATGATTATAATATTATGACAGATTTGCAACGTAATAATGAAATGAACAAATGGGTAAATGAAGTAAAAACGGTTAAAGGTAAAACAGCTGTTCTTTGGCACCCGCATACACTTACGAATGATTATGGGTGGAGTGAAGGATTTAGTCAATTAATAAAAATTCTCAAGTAATAATATGAAAATTAGGAATTTTTTACCTCAAAAAATTAAAGCTCCTCTTTGGGGTAACCGATTAAAATGGGGATTAGTTCCTATTGAGACAGATCCTGATTGGGTAGAATGGCAGCAATCATATGTAAACTTCTACAATGCCAATCAAAGAGAAGGTTTTGGAACAAAAGTAAATGATGCGGGTTATCAAGTAATGAAAGATATAGACATGGCTGGTAAAATTGTTCTTGAAATCGGTCCGGGTGATATTCGTCATATTAAAAGTTGGCAATCAACACCAGCTGAATATATTTTGGCAGATATAGATAAACAAATGTTAGAAAAAGGAGAGTCTATTTTAAAAAACGCCGGTGTTCCTGTCAAATCAATTCTATTGAACCGTGGAGAAAAAATACCATTGGCTGATGGATCAGTAGATATTGTTGTTTCATTTTATGCACTCGAGCATATCTACCCTTTAGTGCCTTACCTAATTGAATTAAATCGTCTCTTAAAACATGGTGGAACCTTGGTTGGTGGAATCCCAACTGAGGGTGGTTTCGCATGGGGCTTGGGAAGGTACTTTACATCTCGTCGTTGGTTTAAAAAAAATACGAGAATAACAAAAGATAAAATTATCTGCTGGGAACATCCAAATTTTTCAGATCAGATCATTAAAGATCTTGGTGATAATTTTAAACTTAATTCTGTTCGTTTTTGGCCTTTCAACTGGTTAAAGTTGCATGATATAAATCTTATAGTTCGTTTTGTTTATAAAAAAGTATCCTAGTGTCTGATAATCCTTACATAGAACAGATCAACCAGACCTTGCCAAGGCTGTTAGCTTTTTATGATCAGGATATCACAAGTTCTAGTTTTGGTATGGGCGATCGTTATCGTTGGGCATGGGGCTTGATTGATTTTGGAAATGGAAGTTATCAAGGGGCTGTTAATGGGCTTGCTTATCTTTGGAAAAATGATCTATGGAAATATCCCACAAAAAAAAGTGTATTCTTAAATAGGATTGATTCACTTTTTAGTGCGGCGGGAAGCTTAACTTACTCAGATGGTAGCCTTGAAGAAGCATTCCCTCATGAAGGTTCGTATTGTGTAACTGCGCTTGTGGCTTTTGACCTTCTATGCGCTGCAGAATTACTTCAAGATGAAGTAGATAAAAATGTATACGGAAAATGGATTACTATTATAGAACCAATGATTGATTATTTGATCAAAGCAGATGAAACTCATGCTTTAATTTCCAACCATCTTGCAACTGCGGTAGCTGCTTTGGTTCGATGGAAAAAACAAACCAATCAAGATAAAGCTGAAAATAAAGCAAAGGAATTGATCAATCGTATTCTTGCAAATCAATCAAGCGAAGGGTGGTTCAAAGAATATGATGGGGCCGATCCAGGATACCAGACATTGTGTACTTATTACCTCGCTGATGTACACATTAATCGCCCGGATTATCAATTGCTCTTACCGTTAATTAGGTCTGTTAAATTTATCTGGCATTTCGCACATCCTGATGGATCTTTCGGAGGTATTTATGGAAGTCGTAGCACTCGATTTTATTTCCCTGCTGGATTTGAATTGCTATCAAATGAAATACCAGAAGCCAAAGCTCTGTCGGTATATATGTCAGGTAGCATCAAACGCAATAAAGTGGTAGGGTTAAACAGCATGGACGAATCGAACCTCATTCCAATGTTTAATGCTTATTGCAGAGCAGCGGCAGTCTACACATCAGAGGGCAAAGAATCAATGCCGTTGATTCCATTCAGACAATTAATCCAATGTGCAAATTTCCCCGAAGCGGGTCTTTTTGTGAAGGTCGGCGCAATGTATTATACTATTATAAATGTGAAGAAAGGGGGAGTAATAATGCATTTTCGTGATGATAAACTGAATGTGTATGATGTTGGTGTTGCTGTAAAAAATGCTTCTGGTAAATACGGCAGCACTCAATCATTCACAAATAGTAATAAAATTGAAATTACAGACCAACAAATAATTGTCACTGCAGCTATAAGCCCTATGCCTAAACAGTTGCCCACACCATTCCAGTTTATTGTTTTACGAGTGATGAGTTTGACGATGTTCAAGTTCTCTGTATTACGTGAATGGTTCAAAAGAGTACTAGTAAAACTGCTAATCACAAAAAAGAAAACATGGCCAGCATCAAACAAACGTTCAATTACACTTGGTTATGATCTTACAGTAACGGATGATTTGAAACTGCCTGCAGGATATAGATTGATAAAAGATCCTGGATACTTTGTATCGATTCATATGGCCAGCCAAGGATATTGGCAAATACAGGATGAATACAATTAATGAATGATACCAAGATTTAAACCAAGTCTGGGCTGGGGGGAGTTCAGAGCATTATTCCGTTTTAGAAGAAATGTTGTTCAAAAGTTCGAAGTAGCTTTTGCAGGTGCTTTTCATTCCAAAACAGCTGTAGCTTTTTCATATGGACGCTCTGCTCAGTGGGCCTTTTTTAAGGCACTTGGGATAAGTAATGCAGAAATTATTATGCCCGCTTACACTTGCTCGGTAGTTGCACATGCAGTAACATTAAGTGGAAATATACCTCGTTTTGTAGATATAGTGTCTGGTAACTATAACATGAATCTTGAACTTATACAAAGCCTTATTAATCAGAACACAAGAGCAGTCATAGCTACCCATACTTTTGGTTATCCTGAAAATGTAGAACGCATAGCTGATATTGTAAAAGACGCGGAGAAGAAATATGGCAATAAGATATGGATAATACAAGACTGCTGCCATTCATTTGGAGCCACATGGAAAGGCAGGCCTGTATCTATGAGTGGTGATGTAGCAGTCTATGCATTCAATATAAGTAAAATAATGACATCGATTTTCGGCGGAATGCTTACTTTTCAGGATGAAGAACTTGGGAATAAAGTGCGAAAATGGCGTGACGAAAATTATAAGAAAGCAGGTTTTTTAAAGACAATTAAAAGGCGTCTATATCTTCTAGCAATTTATGTTGCATTTAATGAAAAAATTTACGGTTTTACTTGGTGGCTTCAAGAAAAAACTCCCATACTAAATGCACTTACAAAATCTTTTCATCTTGATGAAAAGATTCATTTTCCTCCAGACTATCTAGAATTTATGCTTGATGTTGAAGCAGAAGTAGGTTTAGTACAGCTTACTAAATACCCATCAATTATAGAGAACAGGCGAAAAAATGCATTATGGTATGATCAGAATCTTAAGAAACGAGAAGGATGGACTTTTCCTCCTATTGTAGAAGGTGCTACCTATTCACATTTCGCGATTCATGTTCAGGATCGCAAAAAAGTAGTAGATGAAATGGCAAAGAATGGTATTCATATTGGCGAACTTATTCAATATAGTATTCCTAATATGAGTACTTATAATGTTCTAAAAGATCAGTGTCCTATATCACTTGTATGCAGTAAAACAACTATCAATATGCCTGTAACAATTGATAACTTGATAATAGAAAAATATAGGGATGCATTTAATAAAATACTTTGATGAAAACAATTCTTATAATTGGCAGTGACAAAATCTCTAATTCAGCTCTGAAAAGAATTCCTGTTTCCGATCCCGATTTAATTATTGTGTCGGACAGATCTACCAATATGAACAGGGTATGGAAGCTTGTAATTAAAAAGAGAATCAGCTTAGTATTACTTTTTAAAATGATTATTGCTGAACTAATGAGAAAATCAGCAAAAGCTAAGGTGAAGGTGCAACATGAATTAAAATCTAATCTTGACCTTATTGGCCTATTGGAATATTATAAGCCAAAGCGAGTGGTACTTTTCCGTGCTGGCCTTATTATAAATAAAAAGACAATTTCTATTGGAGTTCCATTGATGAATATTCATTGTGCAAATGTACCTGAATACGGCGGCCTAGGCTCTATTCAACGAGCTTTGGATGACAAAGCTATAAATCAAAATGCAACGCTACATCAAGTAACAACCACTATTGATAAAGGTGAGGTATTCGATTTAGAGCCATTTCAATTGAATATATCTAAAAGTTATCTTTTTAATGAGAATCTTGCTTATGAAGCAGGTATAAGGCTTTTGGAAAGAACCCTTAGAAAATAAGTTTAATAAATAACAACAAGGGTGCCTTAATAGGCATTACTTAAAATTTTTCTTTTGAACCGATTAAAACAGTTAAGTAAAGATTCTCTTATATATGGAATAGGTGGTGTAATTGCAAGAGGAATTTCCTTTTTCTTACTTCCCATTTACACTCGAATTTTCACAACTTCCGATTACGGTAAGATAGAAATGATGGCTGTAGTTTGTAGCTTTCTTTCGGCCTTTCTTAGTTTAAGTATGGAATCGGCTCAATCATTCTATTTTTTTGAACAAAAAGGAAATGGGAAACAAGAACAGAAAAGTGTAGTAAGTGCCATTCTGCAGTTACGAATAATATGGGGTGGTATAGTAATTATTATTGCAGGTATAGGTGCACCATTCATAAACAAATGGTTTTTTGGTGGAGAATTGCCATGGATTTATTTCGGTGTCTCCTTTGCTAATGCTTATTTTGGCGTGGCCATGAATCAAGCTCTTGAAATATTCAGGCTGCAATATAAGCCATGGACTTATATGCTTGTAACTTTGGCAAATACAGTAATTACAGTAGGCCTGATTCTAGTTACCGTATTAATTCTACATCAAGGAATTTTTGGTTTTTTTGTGGGTGGTTTTATTTCATCGGTGTTTATAACGATTGTGGGTTGGTACCTAGCTCGTGAGTACCTTGATTTTTCAAAATGGCATTTTAAATGGTTACGAAGATTGTTAATATTTGGATTGCCATTACTGCCTGCTGAATTCGGATTCTATGCCATGAATACCTCTGATCGTTGGTTCGTTAGCCATTATCGAGGTGAAGATGCACTAGGTATATTTTCAGTAGCAGCTAAATTTGCATTGCTTTTGGCATTTGTTATTGATATGTTCCGTAAAGCATGGTGGCCAGTTGCAATGGATGCAATGCACAGTAAAGACGGCCCTGAGACTTTCAGGATGATTTCTAGGCTTTACATGGGTTTAGGTGTAGCTGCTGTAGTGTATCTTACTTTTCTTTCCCCTTGGTTAGTACATTGGTTGACTGGACCTTCATTTCATCAATCTTATCCAATAATTGGGATTATGGCTTGGCAATCACTTTTTTATGGTTTCTATATGATTGGTTCCGCAGGAATATGGAAAGCAGAAAAAACGCATATCACTTCTATACTAATGTGTTTTACTGGCATACTCAATCTATGTTTAAATTATTTATGGGTTCCTACTTATGGAGGTATGGGAGCTGCACTAGCCAATTCCATATCTTATTTTATATGGATCTTATTCTCACTAATCATATCCGAACGTTATTGGCATATTGGTTTTCCAGTTGTAATTCTATTTGCTCAGATTGCACTAGGTGCCTCTACAGTAGCGGTTCTTACTTTATTGCCAATGGGTGTAATTCTAAAATCTGTTTTGGTTCACTTAATTATTTTGGTATTGATTTCATCAGCTATAAACGGAGAAAGCAAGCGTTTAGTCCTTGAAAAAATAAAATCATATGTCCGCTGATTTCTCTGGGGTAAAAGCAAAAATAAAGTCGATGGGTATAATAGGTATTGCTGCATTACTGTTTCATCCATTGATAGTACCATTTTATACAGTAGTATCTTGGGTTACTTCATTGTGGACTTCAAGAATTTTATTACTTGGTAGATGGAGTAGATATCATGGCTTCCACGCACAGAATGCCGTTAATTCCATGTTTTACAGAACACAATGGATTAATATAGACCGTTACGGTCGTATGGGTAAGAGTCCAGAACTCGGTTTAGGAAATTTTTCATTAAGTGGTTGGTGGCATTTATCATCACTGGCTAGTTATTTTTATTCATATGCAGGTGCAGTAACTACATTGGTAGGAACATTGTTCTTAGTATTTAGTCAGCTTATCTGGGTAGAAGTGGTAAACTGGCAATGGGTACTCACAGTAATTGCTGTTACGTTTTTCAGTTCAACAGCAATAATGACAGCTTTTCATAGTCAAAATTATCAAATCCTTTCATGGATGTTCTTGCCAGTTGTATTATATGCTATTGCTAATAATAACATACTTATGGCGGGTATTGCATTTTTCGCTGCCGGTATTTTTGGATTAACTTTTCTTTTTATAAGCGTTCCTCTTGTTTTTGGTCAAGCTTTTATAACTGGGAACCATTTAATGATTCTTTTACTTCTCCCTCCATTTTTGATAAAACTTATCAATTTTATTCCTGTTTTAAAAACAACAGGAATAAATGAATCGATTAGCACCATTGGTAAGCTTGTAGGTTTTGTGCATACTAATGTAAATTATAAACGTACATCAATGAAGATTGGGCTGCATCATATTTATTTTCTAGTACTCTATAGTATTGCCCCTCTTTTGATTTGGTTTGTTTCCAAAGAAGCACCAATATTGCTATTGATTGCTTATTGCATGTTTTTAGGTAACCAGCTTTTTATACGTATTGCTGATGATCAGTCAGTAATACTTGTTTATTTTGTCATCACAGCATTTGAGGTCATATCTCGAGAGCCTAATCTCTTTTCTTTATTAGCATTATTAATAACAGCAAACCCACGTCCAGCCTATCTTGTAACTGGCAAAGGCAATAAAGTAAAACATTATACTCCTTTTGACATAGAACCTATCTTAAAAGAAATGCGCAAGTTTCTTGCTGTGCCGGAAAATACAAATGTGTTGTTTGCTTTCAATGATCCGCAGAATCAATACGAAAAAATATTCGACGGCTACAGAATTATTATTGAAGCACCATTACTTGCAGCCACTGAGAAAAAAATTCATTTGTTTCCCGATTGGTGGGCTGTTGCAGAAACAAACTACGTTGGTGCGCCTAAAATCTGGGGGCGTGATATAGAAACAGTAAAAGCAAATCTAAATCTTTGGAACACAAATTATGTGGTTATTTACCAAGATTGTAAAACAACACTTGAAGATAAATGGAATGGTTCTTTTGAAATAATTAGTAGTGTTGATTGGTCTGAATTGTGTCCAGATTTTGTTGAATCGGAATTTATAAAGCCCACTTTACTACCTCCCAAATGGTGGCTTTTAAAAAAAGTAAATGTTAATATTTATTAATTATAATTGAATCATCTGGTATGAACAAATCAATTCGGTTTGCAATAATTGGTTGCGGAAGAATCGCACAAAGACACGCTGAACACATTCAGAAAAATGGAAAGCTTGTTGCGGTATGTGATATAGTTTCCGAAAAAGCAAATTTTTTTGCAGAAAAATATAGTGCTACCGCATATTATAGTATTGAAGATATGCTTACAAAAGAGTTAGGAAACATTGATGTTGTAGCTATTTGCTCACCAAATGGTCTGCACGCACATCATTCTATTATGGCCCTTAATGCAAGTATGCATGTTTTGTGTGAAAAGCCAATGGCTCTTAAACCTTCTGATTGCGGCAAAATGATCAACATTGCAGAAAAAAATAACAAAAGAATTTTTATTATTAAGCAGAATAGATTTAATCCACCTGTAACTGCTGTAAAAAATGCGATTGATGAAGGTATTTTCGGAAATATTTACAGTATTCAGTTAAGCTGTTTTTGGAACCGTAACGCAGATTATTACGCTAATTCGTGGAAAGGTACAAAAGACCTAGATGGCGGAACATTGTTTACCCAGTTCAGCCATTTTATTGATCTACTTTACTGGATGATTGGTGATATTAAAAAAGTGTACGCCCTCACGGCAAATTTTGCCCATAAAGGGTTAATCGAGTTTGAGGACACAGGAGTGGTAGCCCTTCAATTTGCAAATGGTGCACTAGGTGCTATTAACTATACTGTTAACAGTTACGGGAAAAATATGGAAGGGTCTTTAACTATATTTGCAGAAAAGGGAACAGTTAAAATTGGCGGTCAATACCTGAATGAACTTGAATATCAGAATATAGAAGGTTTCGAATTCAAGGATCTTCCCGAAGGAAATAAACCCAATAATTATGGAACATATTTCGGATCCATGAGTAATCATGATAAAATATATTCTAATGTTGTTGATGTATTAACTAACAGTGGTTCAATTGCTACAAACTTCTTTGAGGGCATGAAAACTGTGGAGATCATAGATAAGATTTACCAATCTGCTCAAAAGATGAATAATGCATCTTAATTAAAAAACTATGATGACTAATGAAATAAAAGTGCCATTTGTGGACATGTATGCTCAATACAAGTCTATTCAAATTGAAATTGATAATGCAATTAAGGATGTGATTACTCATTCCGCTTTTATAAGGAGTGAGCATGTAACACTGTTCGAAGAAGCTTTTGCTTCTGCTATAGGAGTAAAACACTGTGTATCCTGTGCAAACGGAACAGACTCACTCTATATACTGATGAAAGGTCTTAAGTTACAACCTGGTGATGAAGTGATTACTTCGGCTCATTCATGGATATCAACTTCGGAAACTATTACACAGGCCGGCGGCAAAATTGTTTTTTGTGATACTGATGATACAACATTCACTATTGATCCAGAACAGATTGAAGCTAAGATCACATCAAGGACTGTAGGTATCATCCCTGTCCATTTATATGGACAACCGGCCGATATGGACAACATTATTAGTATTGCCCGTAAACATAATTTATGGATTATTGAAGATTGTGCTCAAGCGCATTTAGCAGAATACAAAGGACGAAAAGTTGGATCTATGGGCGATGCTGCAAGCTTTTCATTTTATCCTGGAAAAAACCTAGGTGCAATGGGCGATGCGGGTTGTCTTGTAACCAATAATACTGAGCTAGCCAAGTGGTGTGAACTATTTGCTAGACATGGTGGCAAAGGAGATCATTTTATTGAAGGTATTAATAGTCGTCTCGATGGATTGCAGGCTGCGATACTCTCAGTTAAACTGCCTTATCTAGCAGCATGGACAAAAAGGAGGCAGGAAATTGCAGAGGAGTATACAAATCTTTTTGAATCCATGAGTAGTGTGCAAGTACCTATTACATTAAACGACCGCTATCATGTGTTTCATTTATATGTTATTCGTGTAAAGAATCGCAACGAACTAAAAAAACATCTAGAAGCATCTGGTATTGCTACTATGCTGAATTATCCAAAGGCGCTACCTTTTTATCCTGCTTATGCATATCTTGGCCATGTTCCTGAACACTTTCCTAATGCTTATGCTTCACAATCAGAAATACTTTCAATACCAATCTATCCAGAAATTACTAGTGTCCAGATCAAGTATGTAGTAAATTCAATTGGTTCTTTCTTTAATGAAAAAGAAGTATCCTGATATGAGAATTCTTTTATTGACGTCTTATTTCTATCCGGATGAACATATAGGCTCATCGCGGTGGAATAGGCTTTCGAAATATTTACTAGAAATGGGGCAAGAAATATATGTAGTTGCTACAGATAACGGTTCAAACTATAATGTACCTCAAAAATTATCTAATGGTATCACTAGGGTAAATTCCTATTCAAGTATGCCAGATCGTTTTTTGAATCTAGCTAGTAATCTAAAGAAAGATAATCCTTTGGAAAAAAAAAGACAAAATTACCAAGTAGAAGATAGAAAACCATCCATAAGTTTGTATAATAAATTGGTAGTCATAGTCGGTCAAATCGCTCGTTTCCCAAATATTCAATGGTGGAGTGCTGGTGAAATGGTAAAAGAGGGTATGGTTTTTGTTAGAAATCATAATATTGATATTATAGTTGCCACGCATCCATTTCCAGGTTGCCTAAAAGCAGCATCTAAGATATCAGAAAAAACAGGTATTCCATGGATTGCTGATATGAGAGATGGATGGAGCAGTTATTACGACATTGAATATAAAACAGGAAGTTTTTTAAACAAGTTGATAATTAGGCTGGAAAAAAAATATCTCAATAAAAGTTCCAAAGTTATCGGCGTTAATCAGAAACTTGTTGAAACATTGAAAACGAAAGATGATAAATTTGCTATTGTACCAAATTCATTTGATACTGATGAACTAGCTGATTCATCTAACCCATCTAATATTTATGAGGCTAGAATAGGCCATGTTAATTTTGCTTTTGCAGGAACAATATTATCTGAACATAGTTGGAATG
>JBDNGV010000682.1:0-3261 GCA_041689125.1 Daejeonella sp. | reverse complement strand
GTATACTTAAAATTTCTTCTTTACTTTTAAAATATAAATAGAGTGTACCTTTGGCTAAATTTGTTTCTTGAGCTATTAAATCAAGGTTAAGTCCGTGTAATCCGTTTTTTACCATAATGGATTCGGCTGCAGCAAGAATTATATTTCTACGGTTTTCCTTCTCAATTTTTTTGCGTTCTTGCGTACTCATTAGTAGATATTTTTGGCAAAGTTAAACAAAGAATGATAAACACACTCTACTTTAATTTTAGATTACCATTTTAACGCTAGGTAAATTATTTTGATGGTTAGAAACGACCACTTGTTTGCAGCATAAAATTAGTATAATATTGGCCTATCAATCAAGAGATTATGAAAGAGATATTCACATTTAAAGGACAAAATGAAATTGAGTTCCACAAAAAGTTTGGCATCAAAGAAGCATGTCTTCAATACCTGGCAGATCGCAAATGGAAAAATGGATTTCTTTGCCCTTCCTGTGGTAGTGATCAAGAGTATTTCACTTCTGAACCATTCCACAAGCGATGTAAAAAATGTTTGCATCACGCCTCTCCAATGGCTAATACCTTGTTTCACAAACTCAAATTTGGGATTCAAAAAGCGTTTTTGATTATCTTTAAGATGAGTGCCACCACAAAAAGTATATCAGCCGAGCAATTGGCCAAAACAATAGGGGTGAATCGAAAAACAGCATTAGCCTTTCAGCATAAGGTTCGTTTGGCTATGCAAAGTTCAGAGCAATATCCAATGGAAGGTGAAGTTGAAGTAGATGAGGCTTTTATAGGAGGGCAGGAAGAATCTGAAGACCGAGGAAGAGGGGCTGAAAGCAAAACCCAAATTGTGCTTGCGGTGGAGAAAACCGGGCTCTTTGGTATAAAAAGAGTGTACGCCAGGGTGATTGAAAATGGCAGTACAAGTGAGTTAATGACCATATTTGAAAAGCATATATCAAAGAAAGCTAAAGTACTGACAGATAAATGGAAATGCTATTTACCAATAACCAAATTGTACAATGTTATTCAAGAGAAAAGTAAACCAAAGGAAAATTTCCAGACAATGCATCAATGTATTCAACAATTGAAAAGTTGGATAAGGGGCATACACCACCATGTGAGCCCTGAGTATTTGCAGGCATATCTCAATGAATTTTGTTACCGAATAAACAGATCTATTCACAAGGAATCCATCTTTGATAACCTCTTAAACAGAATGGCATTGGCGCCTCTTTGCCAAATTAAACACCTGAAAATGAACTACTGGAAGTAAATGGTTGTTTCGATAAAATAATTTACAATCAGGGTATTATGTTACGATAGTGTTCTAATTAATATAGTCTTGGCACTTAAATTGTCAAATCTCCATCTCAAATGCAATTCTTGATGTGATGTGGTTTGGGGCGAATTGAATTCTGATTTTTGTCCGCTTTTCAATCCATTCGAAGATTACTTCAATAATTTACCATCTTATGATGAAAAAACCGATTACATTACTGATTTAGCCAATACAATCACAACAACAAAACAAGACCTTTGGCAACAATGTTTTAAAAAATGGTTGGTAGCAATAGTCGGTTGTGTACTCGATGATAGAGTAATTAATCACACAGTAATTGTCTTTAGTGGCAAACAAGGATTAGGAAAAACAACTTGGATAGAACGCTTAGTTCCAAAACAATTGAAAGAGTATTTGTTTTCTGGAACCATAAACCCAAACAACAAAGACACGTTGGTGCAGCTTTCAGAATGTATGTTAATTAATTTGGACGAATTAGAAAACCTGAACCGTTCCGAAATTGGCAGTTTAAAAGAGATCATTACAAAAACCCAAATCAGAATGAGAAAAGCTTACGGACATAACAACGAAACTATGCCAAGACGCGCATCGTTTGCAGGAAGTGTCAACACAGCTCAGTTCTTAAACGACAGTACAGGAAGCAGAAGATTCCTTTGCTTTGAGTTAGAAGGCATCCAATACCAACACGAAGTAGATATTAATCTGGTTTTCTCACAAGCTTTGTTCCTCTTCAAAAGTGGATTCAGACATTGGTTCGACCAAGAAGAAATCAAAAACATAAGCGAAAACAACGAACAATACCAATTAAGAAGTCCAGAAGAAGAACTACTATTAACTTGGTTCGAACCTTGCGAAAAAGAAAAAGCAACACTATTTTTAAACGCATCACAAATAGCAGCAATTTTAGCCGAAAGAACAATAAACAAATTAGGAAAAGCATTAAAAAAACACAATTTCATAAGACTAAAGAAAAACGGAATATTTGTATATGCTTTAATCGAGAATACTTACGAAGAGGTAGATAATAAAAACAAAACAGTCTAGCTTTCCCCTCCTTCTGGAGGGGTGCCCAAAGGGCGGGGTGGTAATAGTAGTAAACAAACCTATTATCCACTTCATTAATAAAACACCTTTATCAAATCCTATAAAATTTATTATATTAAAACATCTAATCTGTGGCTGAAGTTATTCTTTAGCCACTTTTTCATTAGACAAACTGCCAACTGCCAACTGCTGGTGCCAACTGAAGACTAAAAAAGAACAGGGTAAGCAGGGTAAACAAAAAACAACACAAACATTTTTTATTTTTTTTTATTTCTAACTTTTGGGTAATATCAGAACTTTTTAACGCATTTCAATAAAGTAGATAGATTTGTTTGCATTCAAAAACCCATATAAATCAGACTTTTCATTCTGAATTTATTTCAGAATCTTTTATTCAAAAAGTGCTTACCCTCCTTACCCGAAAAAAAATTGCACTATTTTTCTTCTTTTTTTATCAGTTTACGGATTTCTGAATTTTTATATCGATACCTTTTTCGTATTATTGTATTTCAAAAATTATTGATGTCAGTAAAAATTCAGTTGTTAAATTCTTATTTCAATACGTTTTTCTACGATTTTTTAGAAGCTATCTGCTAACTCCTTATTAATGAAAGTTGTGATTAATGAAAGTTAATTTAAGGATAAAGTGCGCCTTTAAGCCAAATCCCAGGAGGCCGGTACACCCAGCTAGCAAAAACAGAAATTTATGAACGGTTGTTTCCGAAGCACAGTCCCAAAACCGTTCATATCAGATAAACGGTTCCGAAGGACGCTTCTCCCGGTTTTAAACCGGGACCTGTGCCAGCCATATCAAAAAAAAGATGCATGGTCTTTCAAAAAGCAATCTCGAGCATTAGATTTTGGGATCATACCCGGAATGCTTTCATAACAGGATATCCCCCAAAAGCAACGATCATTTTTTTT
>JBDNGV010000681.1:0-4685 GCA_041689125.1 Daejeonella sp. | reverse complement strand
TTCTGAACCATGTATTCGGCAAAACCCAATTTCTGTTCGTTTTTCATACCCTAAAGTACGGAAAAATATCCTATACGACAAGAAAAAATGTGTTTAATTTATTGTAAATCAATTAGTTAAATTAATATTTGCCTTGCAACGGTCTTATAGTTCTAATTGATACCCAAACCAGGCAGAATTAAATTGGTTTACTCATACAAAAGAACATCAATGAGCATCGGATTTATTATTGTATATTGTTCTTTTTACATTGAAATTTGACTAAAATATCAAAATTAGCTTCGGCATTTACATTTTTAGGTTTAAAAAGCAAATAAATGGAATTCGTATACGAGAAAATTTATGTGCCCCAGAAGAACTCGTTTATTACAAGAAGATTAAGGATGGATATGAACTCCGAAAAAATTCATTCGCATAAAAACTTTGAACTAAACCTAATTACTTCTGGTTCGGGCCGAAGAATAGTTGGAAACAATATTTCAAGTTATGCAAAGGGCGATTTGGTGCTTTTAGGGCCGAATATTATGCATTGCTGGGAAGTTTTGGAAAGTGAAATTGATGTGGAACCAGAATGTATTGTAACTCACTTTTATGAAGACCTCATAAGTTCAGATTTTTTCAAAATTCCTGAACTGGGGCCTGTGGTGGAATTGATGAGTAAAGCCGGTGGTGGAATACTGTTTAGGAGCCCGCTTACAGCTAAAGTTGCTGTAACACTCAAACGAATGGTTAATCTTACAGGACTTGAAAAATACCTGGAATTGCTGAAGGTTTTTAATTTTTTGCTTCAAATTGAGGACAGAGAATTTCTGGCGTTGCCATCTTCACTTCCCGATACCTACGGTAAAGATCATGAGAATGTCAATAATATATACGAATACGTATTTCAAAACATTCAGGAAGGTATAAATTTAAGAGATGCCTCTTCACTAGTTTGTATGGAACCCAGTTCATTTTGCCGGTATTTCAAGAAGAAAACCAATCAAACATTTATGGATTATGTGAAAAGTGTTCGAATTGGGATAGCTGCAAAATTGCTCGCCGAAACCGATAAACAGATTACCCAGATTTGCTATGAATGTGGCTATAATAACCTCGCTAATTTCAACCATTATTTTAAGGTGATTATGGAGAAAACACCTTCCGAATACCGAAAACATTTTCAATAATCCGAAAAAAACAAAGGTTATTATTTGTTAGTAACGGAATTTTTCATCAATTCCTAAATGAACAGGAGTGGATGCATTCTTAGGCGAATTAATGATGAAACCAAAGATAGCAGCTGTGAAAAACATTATAATACTATAAATTACTGAAGGAATGCTGATCATGCTATTCCCAATAATTGAAAGAGCAATATAAATAGCTAAAGTCCCATTGTGAATACCTGCTTCCATAGCGATAGCGATAGATTGCCGATGTTCTATTTTAAACAATTTGGCTAATGAAAATGCAAGAACCAAACTTATTACATTAAAAGTCAGGGAAGATAACCCGGCTTGTTTAAAATAGCTGCCTATATTTTCTTTCTCCTTTATAATAACTGCCACTATAATTAAAATCAAAAATAAGGCAGATAATATCTTAATGGTTTTTTCAATTTTATGAGTGATCCCAGGTGATCTTGACTTCATGAACATTCCAATAGAAACCGGAATTAAGACAATAAGAAAAATCTCTAATACCTTCTGGAATTCCATCGGAACAACTTGCCCTGATTTCATAAAATAGTTAATAGACAGATTTACAATTAAGGGAAGAGTAAAAAGTGCTAATACACTGTTAACTGCTGTTAAAGTAATGTTTAGAGCTAAGTCCCCATTAAAAAGATGGCTGTATAGGTTGGCAGTAGGACCACCCGGAGAAGCTGAAAGCAGCATTAAACCAACGGCCAACTCGGGTGATAGGCCAAACGATAGCGTCAATCCAAAACAAATAGCTGGGAGCAGAATTAACTGACAACACAATCCCACAGCAACTGCCTTGGGATATAGCACAACTCTCTTAAAATCAGCAACTGTAAGGGATAAACCCAGCCCTAACATAATAACTCCTAAGGCTATTGGCATTAATAAAGCAGTGAGTACTGATGATTCCATATAATTTAATTAGTTTTAGGAAGAGTTTTTCTTTGTAAATCAAGTAAGGGCCTATAACTGATAAGCTTAATATTTTCCTTTTCTAATAGCTCCTTAAATTCCTTATCATAAGTAAAAAGTAATGCTTCTTCAGCTCTGGTTTTTGAACTATAGGTAATAGATTTTAGCTCATCACTCATCTTTGAAGCATGGATATATAACTCAGTTACACCAGGTTTTAGGTTTTTGACAATATCCGTCCAAAATGATTTTACCTCTTTGTAATACTGAAGTTCATCATAGATGAAATAATCGGTAAATACCAGCCCTTTTTCAGCATACTCTTTTCTCAAATTTCCAAAACCAAATTTCTCCATGGTTTTTTGAGATGCCATACGCAGAGGAAGGTTGAATTCATGGGCTAATTGAAAATAAATTTTCATAAAGTCCGGATGTAATTGATATGTACCCATATGAGAATCAATATGAGTAATCTTGATTCCAGCATCCAAAGCTCTTTGAATTTGAGCCCGGCCTTCTATAAGTGCTTCTTTAGGGGTAGCATGTTTATAAACGTCTTCTACGCTTCTCCATAAATAACCATTAGGGTCATATAATCCTTTTACGCTTTCTTTAGGGGCAATTCCTGTCCATCTATAATATTTCCATTCGGATGTTAAAGTTAAATGTATTCCGAAATCTCTATTCGCGTTCGCTTTTGCATATTCAGCAATTTCGGAAAACCAGGGACAGGGCACCATGATGGTTGAGGAAGTGATTACTCCTTTTTCAAAACCTTCAAATGTGCCTGTGTTTGAAGAATGGCTCATTCCTGCATCGTCATTATTTATAATTAAAATGCGATCGTTTGTTTTATATCCTAACCTTTCTGACAGGCTCTGTGAATAGGAGTTTAATGAAAAAACGAAAAAGATTACGGGTAATATTGTTTTATAACTCATATCTAATTCTTCACATTAAGGTAAAGGGTATCACACTATGTTAACAGAATTATTTTGCGGGAAAATATTTTTCTATCCAATCAATTGTCTTTTTATATACATCCAATCCTATGGCCCCTCTAATGCCATGCTTTTCTTCAGGGTATACCTCATATTGTACGGGTATATTCAGCATTAAGAGCTTCTTATACATTTTATCGGCCTGGCTAACAGGTACCAATGGATCCTGGCCACCATGAAATATAATAGTTGGAGTACCGGTTGCTTTTGTAATCCGGTGATAAGGGCTTGCATCAAAACTAATCTTTGCCTGAGCATTAGCATCTCCTAATAAATTTGTTGCGATTCGGTCAGAATCCGAGCCAGGTGTTCGGACAGATTTATCAGTTAAATCCGTAGGCCCCCACAGATCAATAACCGTTTTTATCTGTTTGTTAACATCGTATCCAAACGCATAAAGCATGGCCATGTGTCCTCCCGCGCTGCCTCCCATCAGTGCAAATTCATTTGCATTAAAATGAAATTTTTTAGCTGCCCCGTTAAGAAATCTTATAGCATTTGTTACATCTTCCATTTGCGTCGGGAACCTATTCTGACCGTCTTTAACCAGCCGGTAATTCATAGACACCAGTATATATTTTCGTTTCCCCACCAACTCTTCAATAAGGGTTTTTGGAAATTCTCCTTTATCGCCTGAAGTCCAGCCTCCTCCATGAATATATAAAATTACTTTAGCACTATCGTATAACTGAGGAAAGTAAACGTCCATCACATTTGTAGAACTCGCTAAACTATATGGAACATCCAATATAGTACGATAGGTGGGAATTGTTTTTACCGGAGTGCGAACTTTTGATACCGTGGCACCATTGCGGAGGTTGTTTTGTTCAAGATATCTGACCAGCGCTTCCGGGTGATCTGTTTGTACGCCTTGGATACCCTTTCGCATGGCCTCATTCCATTTTGCAGGGTTTTCATCTCTGCCCTGTACATCCAGCCAGACGTTTATCCCATTTTCACGGGCAACCGCTAACATAGCAGTATCCTTAACATTGTCTAAAGCCTCAAATTGCATTTTGTCCAGCAATTCTAAAAGATCTTCTTTAGTATTGATGGATTCTGGGAGGCTAGCCATAAGCGGCATGTTCGGTATATTTTTTCTCCAGGAACTATATTGTTCTACTTTATTCAAGTAAACCACCACCTGCTTTTCCATCCCTTCAGCCTTTATCAGCCGATAGGTCTCTGCCACATCAGCTTCTTTAAAATCCAGGTAGATATTAATCCGCTCCTTACAAATTTTTAATGCTTCCCTGAATGCAGGAATGCGATATTTTTCTCCGTCCTTACTCACAACAGCGAGTTCAGAAATCTCTTTCCAGGTCAGATCTTGTACACGTCCCTTACCATTTGTGGTGCGGTCCACTGTCTCATCATGACACAAGACAATTTGACCATCTTGAGTGGTTCGAATGCCAATCTCTACATAATCAGCACCTGCCTTAATTGCCTCCTGAATTGCTGCCAATGAATTTTCGGGTTTAACCTGGTGACTACCCCGATGAGCAATTACCACAAAACCGTTCTTTGATGCGGGAAGTGGTGCTGTTGCTTGCTGCCCCATGGCAACAAACGTAAAGCAGGA
>JBDNGV010000680.1:0-30606 GCA_041689125.1 Daejeonella sp. | reverse complement strand
TCTTTTCATTATCCAAATAAAACAGTATTTTATTTAAGAAAGGAATAAATTTTAAAGAATAGTAATTGATACTTATCATTAGTTGTTAGTTGGTTGGTTGGTTAGTTGGTTAGTAACTAATCACTAAATTATCAAATCTTGATACTTGATACTTGATACTTGATTCTTGATATTTGATACTTTTTATCTGTTATCTCAAGCATAAAGTCTTCTTGAACAAGGAACAAAGATTATACATAAAATATAATATCTACCATATTTTTCCTCGTCTCAATACTCAACAATCACTACCAAATACTAATTCCTAAAAATTATAAAAAAACTTCAATTAAGTATTTGATTTACGGGTATAAAGAGTATTTTTGCAGACCAAAAAATGCCCTCAAAAACGGGCTTAAATTGTTGATTTAATAAAGATTTACAAAATTATATGCCAAACGCCGGAAAAATTGCACAGATCATCGGACCTGTAGTAGACGTCAGCTTCACCGACAATGCCCACTTACCAAAGATTTACGATGCTCTTGAAATTGTAAAAGATAACGGACAAAAAATCATTCTTGAAGTTCAGCAACACCTTGGAGAAGATAGAGTTCGGGCCATCGCGATGGACTCAACAGACGGACTCGTTCGTGGAATGAAGGTTATAGATACCGGATCTGCTATTAAAATGCCAATTGGTGATAAAATCAAAGGTCGTTTGTTCAATGTTGTTGGACAGGCTATTGATGGGATTGACACAATGGACAATTCAGATGGTTACCCAATCCACAATACTCCACCGAAATTTGATGAATTAAGTACTGAAACTGAAGTGCTTTTCACAGGTATCAAAGTGATCGACCTTCTTGAGCCATATGCTAAAGGTGGTAAGATCGGTTTGTTTGGTGGTGCAGGTGTTGGTAAAACCGTATTGATCATGGAACTGGTAAATAATATCGCTAAGGCATATGCAGGTTTATCAGTTTTTGCCGGAGTTGGTGAGCGTACCCGTGAAGGGAATGATCTTTTACGTGAGTTCATAGAATCTGGTGTTATCAATTATGGTGACAAGTTTAGACACTCTATGGAAGAAGGTGGGTGGGATTTAGCATCAGTTGATAAAGAAGCTTTGAAAGACTCTAAAGCTACACTAGTATTCGGGCAGATGAATGAGCCTCCAGGCGCACGTGCACGTGTTGCCTTGTCGGGTTTGACTGTAGCTGAATATTTCCGTGATGGTGATGGAGAAGGACAGGGAAAAGACATTCTTTTCTTCGTAGATAATATCTTCCGTTTCACTCAGGCAGGTTCTGAGGTTTCGGCATTACTTGGACGTATGCCATCTGCGGTAGGTTACCAGCCAACACTGGCAACAGAGATGGGATTGATGCAGGAGAGGATCACATCCACTAAACGTGGTTCAATAACATCGGTACAGGCGGTTTATGTACCAGCTGATGATTTAACTGACCCTGCACCGGCAACAACATTTGCTCACCTTGATGCAACAACTGTATTATCACGTAAAATAGCTGAACTTGGAATCTATCCGGCAGTTGATCCATTGGATTCGACTTCACGTATCCTTAACGCGGCCACACTTGGAGATGAGCACTATGGCACCGCACAACGCGTGAAAGAGATCTTACAACGTTATAAAGAATTACAAGATATAATTGCCATCCTAGGTATGGATGAGTTATCTGAAGAAGATAAATTGATTGTAGGTCGTGCACGTCGTGTGCAACGTTTTTTATCACAGCCGTTCTTCGTAGCCGAACAGTTTACCGGATTAAAAGGTGTATTGGTTGATATTAAAGATACCATCAAAGGATTCAATATGATTATGGACGGTGAAGTGGATGAGTATCCCGAAGCTTCGTTCAACCTAGTTGGTACAATCGAAGACGCAATCGAAAAAGGGAAAAAATTATTAGCTGAAGCAAACGCATAAGCGATATGAGACAATAGATTTGAGATATGAGAAAGAAATATTAACTCCCATCTCAAATCTCATATCTCATATCTCAAATCTCAAATCTCAACCACATGAAACTAGAAATATTAACACCTGATAAAAAAATTTTTGAAGGCGAGGTTAGATCTGTAACGGTACCTGGTACTATGGGTTCTTTCGAAGTACTTAAAGATCACGCTCCTTTAATTTCAACTCTGGAAGACGGTAAAGTAATCATTCGTACTGATAAAGATGAAGAGACTATTTTTATTAAAGGTGGAGTTATTGAAGTGCTGAATAATAACATTATGGTACTTGCTGAAGGAACACAGAATTCCTGAGTTGCCTAAATAAATGAAGCCCCTATGATCGTCAGATTGAGGGGCTTTTTTTATGCCCATTATTTTGATTTTTTTAAGCTCTACTAGAATTTCAGGCAGAAATAAGGAAGTTTGATCCGAACGAAAATTTTATGAACCGAAAACCCAAAACCGTTTTGGTATATTTACACAAAATTAGATATAGGTAAATTTTACTATATCAGAATTAAATACTGTTTTTATTGCTTTTATAATATTTAATTCTAATTTAAAATAAATGCATTGCCTATTGATACTTAAATCCGAAGACCTTAAATTGAGATTTAAATGAAATAGAAAATTATAAGCGTTTGTATAATGGATAGCACTTTAAATCTCAATTTTAATAAACAGACTATTCCGGGTATACTTTCCATCGTTTATATTCTGAATTTTATTCTGTTCGTTCCTTCTGTTAAGGTGTAAAATCTTTTAAAATCAAATAAAAAGATCATCGCCTTACTTTAAGAGAAAGGCTTTTTTTTAGATAAAACATAGTCAAAGAAATATAAATATAAATCTGAACGATGGAACTTAATAAATATAGCAAAACAATCACCCAGGATCCAACGCAGCCAGCCTCTCAGGCCATGTTGTACGGGATTGGATTAACCAAAGAAGACTTGGCCAAGGCGCAGGTGGGCATTGTAAGCATGGGTTATGATGGTAATACCTGTAATATGCACCTAAACGAA
Organism: Daejeonella sp.; assembly: GCA_041689125.1. GTDB lineage: Bacteria > Bacteroidota > Bacteroidia > Sphingobacteriales > Sphingobacteriaceae > Daejeonella. Next base: position 27,613 of record JBDNGV010000680.1, on the reverse strand, counting down.
CTTGCAGAAGTGGTCAAGAAAGGCGTCTGGAACAATGATTTGGTTGGTTTAATGTTTCACACTATTGGCATCAGTGATGGTATAACAAATGGTACAGAAGGCATGCGTTATTCCTTGGTATCTAGAGACCTGATAGCAGATTCTATCGAAACCGTTTGCGGCGGGCATTATTACGACGGGCTTATTGCATTGCCAGGTTGTGATAAGAATATGCCTGGAGCGATCATGGCAATGGGCCGTCTAAACAGACCGGCAATAATGGTCTATGGTGGCAGTATTCATTCCGGAAATTATAAAGGACAATCCCTGAATATCGTTTCTGCATTTGAGGCTTTAGGTCAGAAAATGGCAGGAAATCTTACAGAAGAAGACTATCAAGGGATAATAGAAAACGCTTGCCCGGGTGCAGGTGCTTGCGGAGGTATGTATACTGCAAATACATTGGCTTCGGCAATTGAAGCCATGGGAATGAGTTTGCCATATAGCTCTACCTATCCGGCATTGAGCCAAGAGAAGAAACAGGAATGCCTTGATGCAGGTAAATACATAAGATTGCTACTTGAGAAAGACATCAAACCTCGAGATATCATGACAGAAAAGGCATTTCATAATGCCGTAGTAATTGTAATGGTTTTGGGTGGCTCAACCAATGCAGTTCTGCATTTAATTGCCATGGCCAAATCGGTTGGAATTAAACTTGATCTTGACTATTTTCAGAAAATAAGTGATGAAACTTCTGTTATTGCTGATCTCAAACCAAGTGGAAAATTCATGATGGAAGACGTCCATGCAATTGGCGGATTACCAACTATTTTAAAATATCTATTACAAAAAGGATTTCTTCATGGTGATTGTCTAACCGTTACAGGAAAAACACTGGCAGAGAATGTAGCTGATGCAGCTGATATTAATTTTGAAAATCAAGATATAATCTATCCTTTCGAAAATCCGATAAAGAAAACCGGCCATTTACAAATGCTTTACGGTAACCTTGCTCCTCAGGGTTCTGTCGCAAAAATAAGTGGAAAAGAAGGCGAATCATTTACCGGTCCGGCGCGTGTATTTGACGGAGAATTTGAACTGATCCATGGTATTAACAGTGGTAAAGTGAAAGCAGGCGATGTGGTTGTCATCAGGAATGTTGGGCCGAAAGGCGCGCCGGGTATGCCCGAAATGCTTAAACCAACATCAGCAATCTACGGAGCTGGACTAGGTGCATCAGTTGCACTAATAACCGACGGACGTTTCTCAGGAGGAACACATGGTTTTGTGGTTGGACACATTACCCCTGAAGCATTTGAAGGCGGAAATATTGGCCTTTTGAAGGATGATGATATCGTTCAAATCGATGCTAACAAAAACTCAATCGATGTATTGATTACTGCAGAGGAAATGGAGCACAGAAGAAAACAATGGCAACAGCCGGCGCCTCCGGTAAAAAACGGGGTTTTATTTAAATATTTTAAACTAGTAAAGAACGCCAGCGAAGGCTGCGTTACTGACGAAGATTAATAAAATGATCAAATGAACCAATTTATTTGATCATTGATCCAAACACCTAAATTAATAGTTATGGAAATTGAGCAGCCGGCATTAAGTAACCCTACAGGGGTAGAAACAATTGAAATTTCGGGTTCTGTAGCCCTTCTTAAAGCATTAATTGCCGAAGGCACCGAAACAATATTTGGATACCCGGGCGGGGCAATTATGCCGATCTATGATGCATTATACGACTACAAGGAAAAATTAAATCACATTCTGGTCAGGCATGAACAGGGCGGGATTCACGCCGGACAAGGTTTTGCCAGAACTTCTGGTAAGGTCGGTGTGGTATTTGCTACCAGCGGCCCAGGTGCTACAAATCTGGTCACGGGTTTAGCTGATGCTATGATCGACAGCACCCCCTTGGTTTGTATCACCGGACAGGTATTCGCACATCTTCTTGGCACCGATGCATTTCAGGAAACAGATGTAATCAATATTACAACTCCTGTCACAAAGTGGAATTATCAGGTAACTGATGCCACTGAAATTCCAGAAGTAGTTAGCAAAGCTTTCTACATCGCAAGAAGTGGAAGACCCGGACCTGTATTAATTGATATTACAAAAAATGCTCAGATACAGAAATTCGATTACAGCGGTTATACCCCCTGCAATCATATCCGCAGTTACCGTCCAAAGCCGCTTGTCCGAAATGAATATATTGAACAGGCAGCTACGCTAATTAATCAGGCAAAAAAGCCATTTGTATTGTGGGGGCAAGGAGTAATTTTGGGTGAGGCTGAGAAGGAATTTCTAGCTTTTGTTGAAAAGAGCGGGATTCCTTCAGCATGGACCATTCTAGGAGCCGGGGCTATCCCAACAGATCACCCATTGAATGTGGGAATGTTGGGTATGCATGGGAATTATGGACCTAATGTTCTAACCAATGAATGTGACGTATTGATTGCCATTGGAATGAGATTTGACGATCGAGTAACCGGCCGATTGGACAAATATGCCAAACAGGCAAAGATCATCCACTTAGATATCGACCCTTCAGAAATTGACAAAAACGTACAGACTACTGTTCCGGTTTGGGGTGATTGTAAGGAGACCCTTCCTGCATTAACAGAGCGCATTCAGAAGAAAACCCATCCTGAATGGCTACAGAAATTCAGAGATTTCGAGCAGAAAGAAATTGAAGCCGTAATTAATGATGAACTACATCCTGCATCAGGTGAACTGACTATGGGTGAAGTGATTAATCGTTTAAATGAATTAACTCATGGAGAGGCAATTATCGTTACCGACGTAGGCCAGCACCAAATGGTAGCCTGTAGGTATGCGAAACTGAACCATACAAGAAGTAATGTTACCAGCGGTGGTCTTGGAACAATGGGATTTGCATTACCAGCAGCCATAGGAGCAAAATTTGGAGCCCCAGATCGTACAGTGGTTGCTGTGATTGGTGACGGGGGCTTTCAGATGACCCTTCAGGAATTGGGTACAATTATGCAGAGTAATATCAATGTGAAAATCATGATTCTGAATAATAGATTTTTGGGAATGGTAAGACAATGGCAGGAACTTTTTAATCAACATCGTTATTCCTTCGTTGACATAGAAAGTCCTGATTTTGTTGCATTGGCTGCTGCCTACAAAATTAAGGGAAAGTGCGTTTCAGAACGTGAGGATATTTCCTCTTCTTTAAAGGAAATGCTTGAACACGACGGTTCATTCCTACTTGAAGTGATGGTTACCAAAGAAAATAATGTATTCCCTATGGTACCACAGGGATGTAGTGTGAGCGAGATCAGATTGAAATAATTATTTAACATGCAAACTGGTCTGAAAAAAGAGAAATTATGAGCAATCAAAATAACATTGAAAAACCGGAAGGTAAACAGGAATTTACCATTACTGTTTATACTGAGAACCAGATTGGGCTCCTTAATCGGATTGCAATCATCTTCACCCGCCGTAAAATAAATATTCATAGTTTGAATACTTCGCCTTCTGAGATTGAGAGTATTCACCGCTTTAATATTGTGGTTCATGAAACCGAGGATGTGGTTAGAAAACTTTCTAGGCAGATTGAGAAACAAGTAGAAGTTCTTAAAGTGTATTTCAATACAAACGAGGATATTATTTGGCAGGAAATGGCACTTTATAAAGTGCCAACAGATATAATTGCAGAAAAGGCAAGTGTAGAGCGTTTGCTTCGTGAAAATGGTGCAAGGGCGGTTGTGATCCGCAAAGATTATACGGTATTCGAAACTACAGGTCACCGGGAAGAAACCGATGCCCTGATCAGGATCCTTCAACCATTCGGACTGATTGAATTTGTACGCAGTGCGCGAGTTGCAATTATCAAGAACAGTGATGGATTTAATCGCAAACTCCGCGAATTTGAAAAAGCAGAACCTGGTGACGAGGTAGTTGAAAATGAATACCTGAATAAAGGTCAGAAAATATTCACCATGTAAGCCTAATAAAGAGAAATTATTAATCAAAATCTTTAAATAAAAAAAAAAGTAAAAACAAAACAATATGGCAAAAATCAATTTCGGTGGAGTTACAGAAGATGTAGTAACCCGAGAAGAATTCCCCTTAGACAAGGCTCGTGAAGTTCTGAAAGATGAAACTATAGCAATTATCGGTTATGGTGTTCAGGGTCCAGGCCAAGCATTAAACCTACGCGACAATGGCATCAGAGTGATTATCGGACAGCGTAAAGATTCAAAAACCTGGGATAAAGCTATTGCTGACGGATGGGTTCCTGGCGAAACTCTGTTTGAAATTGAAGAAGCTGCCGAAAAAGGTACAATCATTCAATATCTGTTATCAGATGCAGGACAGATTGCTCTTTGGCCAACAATCAAAAAATATCTTAGTCCTGGAAAAGCACTTTATTTTTCTCATGGATTTGGCATTACTTACAAAGAGCAGACAGGCATTATTCCCCCTGCTGATGTAGATGTGATTCTTGTTGCTCCAAAAGGATCAGGTACATCATTGCGCCGAATGTTTTTGGCAGGTAAAGGTTTGAATTCATCATTCGCCATCCATCAGGATGCAACAGGTAAAGGCAGAACACGCGCTATTGCACTAGGAATTGGAGTCGGTTCAGGGTACCTTTTCGAAACTGATTTCCGTAAAGAAGTTTACTCTGACTTAACCGGTGAGCGTGGAACTCTGATGGGTGCAATCGCAGGTATTTTCGAAGCACAATACAATACGCTTCGCAGAAATGGTCACTCTCCTTCTGAAGCATTCAACGAAACTGTCGAGGAACTTACACAGAGTCTGATGCCATTGGTAGCAGAAAACGGTATGGACTGGATGTATGCGAACTGCTCAACTACAGCCCAACGCGGCGCTTTAGACTGGAAAGGGCGTTTCCGTGATGCAACCCAGCCTGTATTTGATGAATTATATGAGAGTGTTGCATCTGGTAAAGAAGCTGAACGTACTATCAAATTGAACAGCCAGCCCGATTATCGTGTAAAGCTTGAGGCAGAGCTTAAAACACTTCATGATAGTGAGATCTGGCAAGCAGGTCAGGCAGTAAGAAGTTTACGTCCTGAGAATCAACCTGAGAAATAATTTTTTTATAGGTTATAGGTTGTCAGTTTTCAACCTATAACCTATTTCTAAAACCCAAACTCCAAATGGCTTATACCCTGTTTGATAAAATCTGGAACAAACATATGGTCAGCAGAAATGCCAGATTTCCGGACACCTTATACATTGATGTTCATCTCATCAATAAGATAACGAGTCCCAAAGCTTTTGAAGGTTTACGTAAACGCAATATCTCGGTTTTGAGACCCGAACAAACGCTGATTCTAAAGGATCCGGCTTTTAGTCATCATATGCAAGCCTCAGACCTCTCGCAATTTCAGCTTGATCTTTACAATAGGAATTGTAGTGATTTCGGATTAGAAAAGTTTGAACAAAATCTTGTTAATCAAACAGATACTTTAATTGCTTTTCCGGGACAGACTCTGGTTTTTGATCAGAATCATACTGATGGTTTGGGTGCTTTTGGAATATTATCCATAAGTATTAATGAATTTTTGGTAGAACAGGTATTAGCCACGCAATGCCTGCTGGTAAACAAGCCTAAACGAATGAAGGTTGAAGTGAATGGAAGATTGGCCAAAGGACTTATCTCAAAGGATATTAATCATTTTCTAATTTCAGAAATATCAACTGAAGGGGCGAAAGGTTATTTTATAGAATTTTCTGGAGATACTATTCTTGGTCTAGATATGGAAGGCCGGATGGCTATCTGTAAAATGAGCAGGGAAATTGGCGCACTAGGAGGATTAATAGCTCCAGATGAGACCACCTTTGAATACTTGCGTAATAATGGAATAATGCCAGCAAACGAAAGTATAGAAGAGACTATTTCAATCTGGCAATGTCTGTATTCTGATGAGAGCTCCGTTTTTGATGAGGTTCTTGAATTCGATGCAGAAGATATCGGTCCGGGTAATTACGGTATTGGCCTATCTAGGTTAATACAGGCTAAACCGACAAATGAAAGGTCAGAAATGATCATCCATGATGGTGAAGCGATAATTGCAGGCTATAATGACACTAATTATCTCCTAAACCATCTGGAAAGCATTAAAAATTACGAAAGTACAAGGATATATAAAGTTTTAGATAGGGCTTAATCCCATTATTTAAGATCAGATCCGCTGAATTCAGGCAAGAAATAGAGTAAAATACTCTGTTAAAGAAAAAAATATGTTACACGACCCAAACCGCATCTATATTTTTGACACCACCTTAAGGGATGGAGAACAGGTACCTGGATGTCAGTTATCTACCGTTGAAAAGATTGAAATAGGCAAAGCCCTCGAAAATCTTGGAGTAGATATCATTGAAGCTGGCTTCCCTATTTCTAGCCCTGGTGATTTTCAAAGTGTGGTTGAACTCTCTAAGGCTGTTCGTGAGCCAGTAATTTGTGCGTTGACTCGTGCAAATAAAGGAGATATTGATTCAGCTGCTGAAGCCTTAAAGTTTGCCAAGCGACCAAGGATTCATACTGGTATCGGTTCTTCTGATAACCATATTAAATATAAATTCAACAGTACAAGGGAAGCGATCCTTGAACGTGCCATCGAGGCAGTAAAGTATGCTAAAAGTTTTGTAGAAGATATTGAGTTTTATGCAGAAGATGCAGGGAGGGCAGATAATGTATTTCTTGCAAAAATGGTTGAGGCTGTTATTGCGGCAGGAGCAACGGTAGTAAATATCCCCGATACAAACGGATATTGCCTACCTGAACAATATGGTGAAAAGATCCGCTTCCTGAAAGAGAATGTTAAAAACATCGATCAGGTAATTATTTCAGTTCATTGCCATAATGATTTGGGACTTGCTACGGCTAATAGTATTGCAGGTATTCAGAACGGAGCACGACAGGTAGAGTGTACGATCAATGGAATCGGAGAGCGTGCAGGAAACACGGCATTAGAAGAAATTGTAATGATCCTAAAAACTCACCGAAGCCTGAACTTTACACATAAGGTAAACAGTAGGCACTTATATGAGCTTAGCGGAATGGTGAGTCGCATGATGCGTATGCCAGTTCAACCTAATAAGGCTATCGTTGGAAAAAATGCGTTTGCACATAGCTCAGGTATTCATCAGGATGGTGTGTTAAAGCACCGTGAAACCTATGAAATTATCAATCCTGAGGATGTGGGTATTGATCAGTCTGAAATCATTCTTACTGCACGCAGCGGAAGGCATGCCCTAAACCATCATCTTGAACGTTTGGGATATACCATGGATCGTATCGACCTTGATCAAGTTTATGATAGATTCCTGACTATGGCTGATGGTAAAAAAGAAATAAGGGATGATGACATTCTTCTTCTTATGGGCGATAAGGCTGAGTCAAATTATAAAGACGGGCTTTCAATTAAGAGTTTGCAAGTGAGCTGCGGCGATCAGGCAAGTCCTGAAGCAACTATTAGATTATTTTACAAAGGTATTGTCCATGAAGCTATATCGCCAGGAAACGGACCGGTAGATGCCACGATCAAAGCAATTGAGAAAATCATCGGTCGAAGCTTCAACATCAAAGAGTTTAACATCCATGCGATTCACAGTGGCAGCGATGATGTGAGTAAAGTGGATATGCTCGTAATAAATGAAGGCAAATCCTACAAAGGCTATGGTTTCAGTACAGATATTGTGCGTGCTTCTGCAAATGCTTACCTGGATGCACTGAATAAGTTTGTGTAGAGGGAGTTATACGTTGTACGTTTTTACGTAACACGTTTTATAAAATTGATTACATGTGGGTAACTGGTATTAATTTGAAGAATCATATAACCGTTCAGATCTAAATACTAGGTACTAAGTACTAAATACTAATAAAAAAAATATGAGCAATACATTGTTTGACAAAGTGTGGGATTCTCACATAGTTCGTAAGATTGAAGGTGGGCCTGATGTGTTATTTATTGACCGCCATATGGTTCATGAAGTTACGAGTCCGGTGGCCTTTCTTGGTTTGAAAAGCAGAGGACTTAAGGTATTATATCCTGAGCGTACATTTGCTACCGCGGATCATAATACCCCAACAATCAATCAGCATTTACCAGTTGCGGATCCACTTTCGGCCAATCAGCTGAAAGCACTCGAATCCAATTCAAAAGAACATGGAATCAGTTACTGGGGTCTAGGACATCAAAAAAATGGTATTGTCCATGTGGTAGGCCCTGAATATGGGATTACTCAACCTGGTGCATCCATCGTTTGCGGTGATTCGCACACTTCAACTCACGGTGCATTTGGCGCAATCGCTTTTGGCATTGGCACTTCTGAAGTAGAGATGGTACTGACCACCCAATGTATTATGCAGCCTAAGCCAAAGAAGATGAGAATCAACATTAATGGCGAATTGGGTAAAGGCGTAACACCAAAAGATGTTGCACTGTTCATCATATCTCAATTAAGCACTTCGGGAGCTACCGGATACTTTGTAGAATATGCAGGCGAAGTATTCGAAAACATGAGCATGGAAGGTAGGATGACTGTATGTAACTTGAGCATTGAAATGGGTGCCAGAGGTGGTATGATCGCACCTGATGAAACCACTATCACATATGTAAAAGGTCGTGAATTCAGTCCGAAAGGTGAAGCATGGGACAGAGCGCTGGCATACTACAGAAGCCTGAAAACAGATGTTGATGCAGTTTTTGATAAGGAATATACCTTCGATGGTTCTACCATTGAACCAATGATCACCTACGGTACGAATCCGGGAATGGGTATGGGTATTTCACATGCTATCCCTAAAGCAGGAGATGTAGAAGGGGGAGCTGCAACATTTGCCAAATCATTAAACTATATGGGTTTCCATGAAGGTGAGCCAATGATGGGAAAACAAGTGGATTATGTATTCATTGGCAGCTGTACCAACGGTAGAATTGAAGATTTCAGAGCTTTTGCTTCCATTGTAAAAGGTAGAAAGAAAGCAGAACATATTACTGCATGGCTTGTCCCGGGATCACATATTGTTGAAAAACAAATTCAGGATGAAGGATTATTAGACATCTTCACAGAAGCTGGATTTACTTTACGTCAACCAGGTTGTTCTGCATGCCTAGCAATGAATGATGATAAAATTCCGGCAGGAAAATATGCTGTCAGTACCTCAAACAGGAACTTTGAAGGACGTCAGGGCCCGGGTTCCAGAACAATGCTGGCCAGTCCGCTAGTTGCAGCTGCTGCGGCAGTAACCGGGGTAGTAACTGATCCGAGAACACTAATTCAATAACAGGCGAAATTTCGCATAAAGACATAAAAATGGCTTACGATAAATTCAATATATTAAGAAGTACTGCAGTTCCATTGTCAATTGAGAATGTGGATACTGATCAGATTATTCCTGCCCGTTTCTTAAAAGCAACAGAACGTGTGGGATTCGGGGATAACCTTTTCCGCGACTGGAGATATAACTCAGATAACAGTCCGAAGGTAGAATTTGTACTCAATAATCCACTTTACAGCGGCAAAATTCTGGTTGGAGGAAAGAACTTTGGGTCTGGTTCATCCAGAGAACATGCTGCTTGGGCAATTTATGATCATGGGTTCAGATGTGTGGTATCCAGCTTCTTTGCAGATATTTTTAAAGGTAATTGCCTTAATATCGGGGTTTTACCCGTTCAGGTTAGTCCTGAATTTGCCGATAAGATTTTTCAGGCGATTGAAGCAAATCCGAAAACTGAAATTGAAGTGAACCTGCTTGAGCAGTCACTCAGCATTCTTTCTACCGGAGAAAAAGAATCATTTGATATCAGCTCATACAAGAAAAGTAATATGATCAATGGCTTTGATGATATTGATTATCTAGTCAATATCAAGCCTGAAATACAAGAATTTGCATCCAATCTGCCATTATAACAAAAAACCATATAAATGGGAAAGAGGAAAATAGAAATAATGGACACAACACTCCGCGATGGTGAACAAACCTCAGGAGTATCGTTTTCAATTTCGGAAAAACTTACTATTACTCAGCTTCTACTTGAAGAACTCAGGGTTGACCGTGTTGAGGTGGCATCTGCACGGGTGTCTGAGGGTGAGTTCACTTCAGTTAAAGCCATTATGGATTGGGCAAATACTAATGGCCATACACACAAGATTGAGGTACTTTCATTTGTAGACCAAGGAGTTTCAATTGAATGGATGGCTAAAGCGGGTGTTAAAGTACAGAACCTTTTAACCAAAGGATCTTTGAACCATTTGAAACATCAGCTAAAAAAGACTCCGGAACAGCACTTTGCTGAAATTGCTGAAATCTTAAGATTAGCAGCAAAACACGGTATTTCAAGTAATGTCTACCTAGAAGATTGGAGTAATGGAATGCGTAATTCTCCGGAGTATGTTTTTCAGTATCTTGATTTTCTTTCTGGCCAGCTGGTAACAAGGATTCTTTTACCTGATACACTTGGAGTGCTGACACCCTCTGAAACCTTCGAATATATTTTGCAAATCAAAACCCGGTATCCAAAAATTCATTTCGATTTTCATGCACACAACGATTACGACTTGGCTAATGCCAATATTCTGGAAGCCATTAAAGCTGGAGTTGATGGCTTACATTTAACAGTAAATGGCATGGGCGAGCGGGCCGGAAATGCCTCTATGGCCAGTGCTGTTGCAGCTATCAACGATTTTATGCCTGAAATTAAGATCAATATCAAGGAAGAAGCCATTTACACTGTCAGTAAACTGGTAGAAACTTTTTCGGGAATCAGAATACCTTCAAATAAGCCAATAGTTGGTGATAATGTGTTCACACAAACTGCCGGTATTCATGCCGATGGCGATAGTAAAAACAACCTTTATTTCAATGATCTACTCCCTGAACGTTTTGGAAGAAAACGTACTTATGCTTTAGGAAAAACGTCCGGTAAGGCTAATATTGAAAAGAACCTCCAGGAGCTTGGTCTGAAATTGAGTGAACAGGATTTGAAAAAGGTAACTCAGCGTGTTATTGAGCTGGGAGACATGAAAGAAACGGTTACAAAAGAGGACCTTCCCTATATTATTTCTGACGTTTTGAATAGCCCCTCTACTACTGACAAGGTAATTGTAGACTCCTATGTTTTGACACATTCCAAAGGTTTAAGGCCATCGGCAACAATTGCTGTACGTTTTGATGGGGAGTTATTTGAAGAGAATGCACAGGGGGATGGGCAATTTGATGCCTTCATGAAAGCCCTTGGTAAGGTTTATGAAAAAAAGAAGGCATGTCTTCCTAAATTAATCGACTATGCAGTAAGAATTGCACCTGGCAGTAACTCAGATGCCTTGTGCGAAACAATTATTACTTGGGAAACACCTACAAAAAAATTCATTACCCGAGGCCTTGATTCAGACCAGACCGTATGTGCCATCAAAGCGACTCAGAAAATGCTTAATATTATTTAGTGATTAGTGGTTAGTTGGTTAGTTGGTTAGTTGTTAGAATGCAAAATTGTATTTTTAGAACGAATTTCAACATAAACAGATCTTATAACTTAATACTTAATACTTATAATTCAAAAAAAATGAAATTAAATATTGCCCTTTTAGCCGGAGATGGAATAGGACCTGAAGTAATTGAACAGGCTGTAAAAGTATGTAATGCCATTGCAAAGAAATTCAATCATGAAATCAACTGGACATCTGCATTAACTGGTGCGTGTGCTATTGATGCAGTGGGTGAACCTTACCCCGATTCAACACATGCGATTTGTATGGCTGCAGATGCGATCCTATTTGGCGCAATCGGTGATCCTAAATATGATAATGACCCAAAAGCACCTGTTCGTCCAGAGCAGGGCTTGCTCAAGATGCGCAAAAAACTGGGTTTGTTCGCCAACGTTCGCCCTACGTTTACCTTTCCTTCACTGATTGATAACTCTCCACTAAAAAGGGAACGAATTGAAGGAACAGATCTAATTATACTTCGTGAGCTGACTGGTGGAATTTACTTTGGTGAGCGTGGCAGAAAAGATAATGGTAATACTGCATTTGACACCTGTACCTATACTCGAGATGAAATCATCCGCTTAGCTAAGCTTGGATTTGAAATGGCAATGAAGCGCTCCAAAAAACTATGTTGTGTTGATAAAGCCAACGTACTTGAAAGTTCACGTTTATGGCGTGAAACTGTTCAAGATATGGAAAAAGACTATCCGGAAATAAGCGTAAGTTATGAGTTTGTAGATGCTGTGGCAATGCGCCTTGTTCAATGGCCAAGTTCTTATGATGTGATAATCACAGAAAACCTTTTCGGGGATATTTTAACGGATGAAGCATCGGTTATTTCAGGATCAATGGGATTAATGCCATCCGCATCGATTGGCTTGCACACGTCCTTATTTGAGCCTATACATGGTTCTTACCCACAGGCTGCCGGAAAAGATATTGCCAATCCTTTGGCTGCCGTACTTTCGGCTGCAATGATGTTCGAAGATGCATTCGGATTAAAAGAAGAGGCAGAACTAATCAGAGTTGTTGTCAACCAGTCTTTGGCTTCCGGAATTGTAACCGAAGATATTTCTGGTAAAAACAAAGCTTACAAAACCACTGAAGTTGGGGATTGGCTAAGGAATAGGATATTAGGATGATAGGATAATAGGATTATAGGATTGGAGGATTTGGAATATTCAGGTGTTTTAATCCTACAGTTAAAAATTCTCTAAATCCGCTCTTTTCTTGTAATCTTTATTTTCCGGGTGTGAAAGATTGTAAACCCGCTTAAATTCAAGGCTTTTTGCACCAAAATTTATTAATAATCCGATAGGTAAATTATAGGCTTGACAATAATTCATAGCCTGTGCCAGATGTACATCTTCCATTCTCACCAAGGCTTTCAATTCCAGCATAATTAATCCTTCAACAAAAAAAATCAACCCTTCTTGTTCCTAATTTTATCCCTTTATAATAGATTACCAAAACCATTTCTCTCTTGAAATTTAAGCCCGATCTTTGTAATTCAATGGCTAAGGCTCTCTGATAAATTACCTCTTGAAAACCATTCCCAAGAACTCTATGGACTTTCATTGCAGAGGAAATTATTTTATGTGTAAGTTCTCCATGCTTCATCTCAAAAATGATTTAACATGCAAAAATTAAACAGCCTCACTCTACAAAAATTACAGTAATCCCATAAATTCAATCCTACTATCCTAAAATCCCATAATCCTATAATCCTAGTAGCTATACTCAAGATAACGGCTAATCTGCACCTGCACCTTATCTCCTTTCTGATAGATTCCAGGTTTCTGATTGATTGCGACTAATTCAATCTCGTTCCTTTCTAGTAAAAGGTCTTCATAAAAACCTTTAAAAAAAATCTCTTTTACCCGGTAACTTTTACTGCCCCAACTACTTTTGAGTTGCACCCATTCGGGATAAATCATCACAGTATTCAATTTAGCTCTTATACCTAAAATCCTAGCTTCTTCAGCAGGAAGCACAAAAGCATTCCCTAATAGTTTTGCAGTATAAATATGTAAAGGATTTGAATAAATTTCCTCAGGCCTCCCCGATTCAATCAATTTACCTTCTTTTAGAATAATCATCTTATTGGCAAGGGTAAGTCCATCCACAGGATCATGAGAAACAAGAATAATGGTGATACCTAACTGATCGCATAAATTTTTAAGATCAGCGCGGAATTGAGTTTTAAGCAAGGCATCCAACTGACTGAAAGGCTCATCAAGCAGAAGTACCTCAGGTTCGGTAATTATTGCCCGGGCGAGTGCCACACGTTGCTGCTCTCCACCACTCAGCTCTATAATTTTCTTATTAGCTAGATATTCAATCCCAAGAAGTTTCATAATATCAGCAGCTTTCTTCTTCTTTCCTTTCAGATCCTCATTAGAAAGCATACTTTCAATATTTTCATAAACTCTAGCATAAAGATTCAGATTGAAATCCTGACTCATCATTTTCATTGAATCGTGGCCGGGGATTAATTTTTCATGTGGTCCATCAAGATGAAGACCCTTAAAAAATACTTCTCCCATATCCGGAGCAAGCAGTCCATAGATAATTTTTAGCAAAGTACTTTTACCACTTCCGCTTTCCCCAACAATGGCGACAAAATCTCCCTTTTTTATTGACAGATCAATTTTACTGACACCCGCTCTGCTATCCTCAGCATAGTGCAGGCTTACTTTTTCAAGAGAAATAAAAGTATTTGACATGGAATCAAATATAAAAAAAAAAGCCCTGCCTAAGTTCTAAAAACAATGGCAGGGCTTGAAATTCAGAGCTTGTTTTAAAATCCGAACATTAGTCCGAAGGAAAGATTTCTAAAGTCTTGAGGACCCTGCCCTTCAGCAAAAACATCATTGCCATAATATTTTACATAAACTCCCATTCCCCCATAACCAAGACGGGCAAAGGCTCCGTAACGGAATGGATTAAGATTATAATCATCTTTAAATTTATCCTTTCCATTTTCATCACTTACCTGTTTCACCTTGCCATTTAAAAGGAAGCCTATTTCCGGTCCGAAGACAAAATTTAATTTATCGCCTTTTTTATCATCGTTTGTGCGTAATTGAAATGATAGAGGGATACGCAGATACTGACTAGAGAACCTGTTCTTTTTATAATCAACAGTTTCTGTGACATAGGATAAATTTGCTTTATCCTTCTGAAAAGTAATGTTTTGCTTTAAACGCATATGGTTCCAGTCAAACCCTGCACCGACATAGACCTTAAAGTGACTGTTGAAACGATATCCCATCTGGAAGAATTCAAAGCCAAAGTTGCTGCTTTTCCAGGTCGCGCGCTCAAGGTAAGAGTTAGCGGCAGAAAGAGTGTAACTTCCTTTATCGGTATAGGTACTAAAACCCAGATCAAAACGAGCCGCAATGAACTGGATAGAAATTTTTGAAGTCGGTTTAGATTCATTTTCTGTGCTGTCCTTTGAATCACCTAAACCGATTTTAATTGTTATACTTCTTTTTATATTGTTTAAAGTATCACGGGATACTACTAATACTGTATCCTTTTCTACCTGTGCAAATCCACCTACCGCAACCATTGATAAGAAGGAGTAAATTAATAATGTTTTCATTTTTTAAATATGTATGTGAGTTAATCTATTTTCTGCTTTTAATTTTTACCAATCCAAAATTGATACCTGAAACCTCTGATCCTTCATCGCTATCTTTGAATTCAATGAGCTTATCTTCACGCTTATCAACCCTTGCGATTATAAAGTTTACCAGGCTGCCTATACTTCTTATTTTTCTTTGACCTCTAATATCAGTTTCATCTGAATTCACCTCTTCAGCAGCAAACTCAGCTTTGGCCATCATATCCGGTTGAGTGACATCCAACTCAGACTGATCTCCAGAATATCTGTTCGGCACTTTAACAGATTTCTTTGCTTGAACTGGGTTGGTCCTTTTAACCGGTTCTGAAGCCATGATAACAAGCTCTTGAGCAGGAGGTGATTTAATTTGAGACTCAGCTGTGGGAGCACTTTCAATTAATCGGTATTCGCTTGAGCTTATTCCTGTAGCATTTGACAAGCTAATATCAGGAACTTCTGTTTTTACCGTTTGAATAGTGTTAAGCGGCTCATGAATGGTGGCTGGCGACTCATTTAAATCAGTTTGAGCAGAGTTATTCTCTATATTCTGAGCTATTTTAGAACTTACACGTAGTTTGATCACTTCCTGCGGACGGAAATACAATAAAGTGACAGAGATCAAAACTATTATACTAGCAGCTGCCATCCAGGATGATGGAAAAACTGTTTTCCTCCTTTGTTTGTGATCCATTGCACCGGTTATTTTTTCCCAAACTGCAGCCGAAGGCTCAATCTCGAGATCTCCAAAACGCTGTTGGAATAATTTATCTAGTTCTTTATCCGATATGGGATGCATAATTCAAGCCCTCCATTTTAATTATTTTTTCTTTTAATATTGCTCTTGCCCTCGACAATTGTGATTTCGAGGCGCCTTCAGATATTCCTAATTCTTTTGCAATTTCTTTATGAGAATAACCTTCAATTGCATACATATTGAAGACAATGCGATAACCATTTGAAAGTTGCTGAACCAGCTTCATTAGATCATTTAATTCCAATTTGCCCATGTCGAAAGTGGATTGCGGCTGATCGTATACCTCATCTATATCGACCACATTTAAACTTCTCAGATTCTTACGATATGTTTCGATAGCCGTGTTCACCATAATTCTTCTTATCCATCCCTCAAAAGAGCCATCACTTCTAAACGCCGAAACTTTTTGAAATACTTTAACAAACCCTATTTGCAGAATATCCTCTGCCTCAAAAGTGTCTTTAGCATAACGCATACAGACCCCCATCATTTTAGAAGCAAGTGCGTTGTAAAGGCTTTCCTGTGCTTTTCGATCACCTTTTTTGCACCCTTCAAGTAAACTGTCTATCGTAAATGTTCGGTCCAAATTCATATGCTTTAAAGGTAAGATGATCGGATGTGCCATTTAGTTGCATAAGTGAGAAAAAAAACGCAGAAATTTTATTTATATCAAAAGACCAAATGATTTATTAGATAATTGGCTATTGAGTTAAAATTAAGGATTTAGTAATTAAGAGGTTAATTATTGGGGCATACAGATGTTTTTATAGCTTTTTTGGAAAGCGTGGCCTCTACCCATCGCTTAGTTCAGCCCGGCTCTGCGCTTTAGTTTTTGCCAGAACAGTTCTTGGAAACTTTCTTAAATCTACAGGCAAAAAGCTATCGCTCCGATCCGGTTTAGATGGCCAAAATGTTGCTACGATTATTGACTGTTAACAAGTCTTATAATGCAAGGCCTCCATTTATTCAAACTATGCAATAGCCGAGAGGATGAATGCAGCACGCGACTGTTACAACAATAGAATCACTAACCTGCTTTCTAAAAACTAATCTTGCACATTCAGTATTACAAAACCCTTACCAGTCCCAAACTTATATGTAATTTTATTATATAATTTTGATTACTATTATACATGGCATTCGTCGACTACTATCAGGCACTCGGAATAACTAAATCTGCTACAGATAAAGATATTAAAGCGGCGTATCGAAAAATGGCCCGGAAATATCATCCTGATGTAAATCCAAATGATAAGGAAGCACAGCAAAAATTTCAGAACATAAATGAGGCCAATGAAGTATTGAGCGATCCTGCAAAACGTAAAAAATACGATCAGCATGGTAAAGACTGGAAACATGCTGATCAGTTTCAATCTGCTGGACAAGGCAGACCGGATGGCGGCAGAAGTGCCGGGGAACCAGGGTATACCGGTTCATTCAGCGATCAAAATTTCTCAGATTTCTTCAGTTCTATGTTCGGAAAATCATCAGGGCAAAGCAGGCAGGCCAATTTTAAGGGACAGGATTTCAATGCTGAACTTCGTCTCAATTTAAAAGATGTCTATACTACTCAAAAACAAACAATAAATGTTAATGGTAAAAACATCAGACTTACCATTCCGGCTGGAATTGAGAACGGGCAATCAATCAAAATAAAAGGTCATGGAGGTGCCGGAATAAATGGCGGCCCGAACGGAGATCTTTTTATCACCTTCTCCATTGCCAATGACCCTGAATTTAGGCGAATGGGAAATGACTTATATAAAAATATAGAGATTGACCTTTATACTGCAGTTCTAGGTGCAGAAATTACCGTCGATACCATGAGTGGAAAGGTTAAACTACCAGTTAAACCTGAAACTCAAAATGGCACAAAAGTTAAACTTAAAGGTAAAGGCTTTCCTATTTACAAAAATGAAATCCAGTTTGGCGACTTATACATCACCTATACAGTGAAGATCCCTGCTAATCTCAGCGAAAAAGAGAAGGAATTGTTCAAAGAATTATCAAATCTTAGAAAATAAGTCCATGACAAAGGCAACCTTAATTTCTGCAAGTGAATTCTGCGTTTACCATAACATTGAATTCTCATTTATCCGCAATCTGAAGGAATTCGGATTGGTAAAAATTGTAAATTTTCAGCAGACAGATTATATTCCGCCAGACCAGATTGAGAAGCTGGAACGAATGATCAGAATGCATAGGGAACTAGAGATCAATCCTGAAGGCATTGATACAATTGACCACCTGCTTGTCCGCATGATCCATTTACAGCAGGAAGTGACAAAGCTAAAGAACCGGCTTCGTCTATATGAAGACAATGAATGAAATTTATAAATCTTAAAATCTGGGTTATGACACTGATCGCAAAATTTCTAATCGCTTCTGTTGCTCTCGAACATCTGTATATCCTTTGGCTCGAAATGTTTGCTTGGACTACAGCAGGGCGAAGAACCTTTAAATCTATGTCTGCTGATATGTTTGAAAAAACGAAATCAATGGCAGCAAATCAGGGTCTTTATAATGGTTTCCTTGCCGCAGGACTTATTTAGTGATTGGTGATCCAAAATGAAGCCTGGTCAAAGAATGTAGCTATATTTTTCCTTGGCTGTGTACTTATTGCAGGAATTTATGGTGCATTAAGCGTTCAAAAATCAATCTTTTATGTCCAGGGTATTCCTACCGTCCTTGCTTTGGCCGCAGTTATCTTCCTTTAGGTTTATGTAATCTAAACTCCTGTTTATACATAAGGAATGACGAGTTTGAGAATTCGATCTTCCTTGATCCTGCAGGACGGTTTAGATCCATCATTGGCTCGAATCGGAAGTCCATATAAAGATTTGAAATCAGTTTCTGCTGATAAGAATATCGAAGGATAAATAAATTTCTGTGCTTTTCGGTATATCCCGAATGACTAATGTGTTGAGAAACACTCTGATACAATGGCATTCCATTAGATGAAATAAAGGAATTTCCCTTCCATATTGTTCCCATTATTGACCCAAACCGATGAGTATCAAAACCTGCGTTCAGGTACCAGCCATAACCTCGGGAGTAAGGCTGAAGATCGGTAAACGAAAGATCATTAAAAGAAATCAGGTAATTCTCCGTCCTAAGATCTTTAATCCAACCCGAAAACGGAAGCTTTAACTTAAAACCTATGGCAGAATTAACCAACGTCTGCAATGACTCATCCACGATGTCAATCTGACCACCCTGATGGAAAACAGTTAACTGGACGGGAATAGATAAGCTTAGAGCTGAGTTTCTGATCAGATTAAGCTCGGCTGAGAGTCCGCCAAGAATTTGCTCCTGCACAAGACTCGGTTTATAGATCATTTTCTTCCAGTTAATGAATGCATCTAGAAATAAATTTCTGCCATTGATAATAAACTGGGTTCCATATTCAACAGGCTCGGTAATCTTTTTTTCAATATCATAGATTGGCTCAAGCATACGATGGTGAATATTGCCTTCGAGTACCCCATTCACTAATGTGGTATTTCCATGCTGATATTTTACACTGAATAAGGGATATGTTCTATAAATACCTATGCCACCAAAATCCTTACGAAGATGTACCCCAGCAGTTACTGCTAACCTGGGATGCGCATAATAAACAATCTGTGGCTCCAACTGAGCTCCAAACCAGGTATAACCATCCTGAATTTTATTGAAATATTCAAAATTACGGAGGTAATTGAAGTTATGAATGCTCAGGTAAAGTTCACCTGTTCTAATACTATCCGGACGGATACGGTACTCTAGACTATCATTTAATATCTGAGCATCAGCCGCTTGGAAGATATTTAGGAGAAATATTAAAGCCAGAATCCGTTTCATTCAGTTGGGAATCACATCATTAAGCTGCAATACATTGCTAATTATTAATTATTTTTTTTGAGCCGGTAATACTTATAAATCTTCACTGCCGCCATAATGATCACGCTAAACAGCACCAATCCCACCAGCCCATAGATCCAGTCGATAGCACTTTTAAGAATCGCTGTGAAAACAATCGCAACTAAAAAGATAGTCGCAAGCTCATTCCAGATCCGGAGTTGGGTTGATGTCCACTTAAAAATACCCTGCTTTAATTGTTTGATTATATTCTGGCAAATGAAATGATAAATGAGTAGCCCAAGTACAAAGCCAAGTTTGACTTGCATCCAGGGCATTGAAAGAAGAGCTGGATTTAAATAGAACATCCCGATTCCAGCCAGAACAGAAAGAACCATTGCAGGGGTAGTGATAATATACCACAGCTTATGCTGCATGATTTCAAACTGCTTCTGAAGTATAATACGTTCCGAATCAGGCCTTCCATTGGCCTCAACATGATAAATAAACAGACGTACAATGTAGAAGAGCCCAGCCATCCAGCTGACGACGAAGATGATGTGGAGGGCTTTGAGGTACAGGTATGACATGTTTGTTAAAGCTCAAGGCTTAAAGCATAAAGCTAAAAGTCTAATTTATAATTAATCGTGATGCGGCTTTCCGCTTTAAGCCCTTAGCTTTCAGCCTAATATCTAAACTCCTTCACCACTTCAATCGCATACTTCACATTATCAAAGGGGATGTCGGGCATGATTCCATGACCAAGGTTAAAAATAAAGCCATCCTCGCCCCGCATCCGCTCAAACAAACGATGTATCCGTTCCTTAATCACATGCTTTTCGGCATATAAGACATGTGGATCAAGATTCCCCTGTACGGCCATTCCTACAGGAAGTTTCTTCTTAATATCTAGCAAGTCAGCATTCCAATCGATCGAGACAACATCAGGATTGGATTCCGCCATCAAAGGTGCAAAAACCGAGCTTCCTTTACAAAAAGATATTACCGGAACGTCTTTGCGGTTTAATTTGGAGATGATCTCCTTATTATAGTTGTGTGAAAATTCGGTATAGTCATCCCATGACAGTGCCAGCGCCCAGCTATCGAATAACTGAACAGCGTTTACACCAGCAGCGATCTGAAGGTTAAGATAATCAATGGTAACCTTTGCGATTTTCGCAAGTAACTGGTGCGCGAGTTCCGGATGATTGTGGATCAGCAGCTTAGTCAGCTTAAAATCCTTTGATGACCCGCCCTCTACCAGATAGCTCATTACAGTAAATGGTGCACCTGCAAAACCGATCAAAGGGATCTTTCCATTCAGCCTTTGCTGAATAATCTTAATTGCATCAGCCACGTATTGTAGCTTATTATCAACATCAGTCAGAAGTTTATCTATATCTGCCTGATTGCGTACTGGATTTGCGAACTTAGGACCAAGACCTTGGGTAAAACTAAGATCGCCACCCATTGCCTCGCCAGTTACCAAAATATCTGAGAAAAGGATTGCCGCATCAATACCCAAAAGATCAACAGGCAGCATGGTTACATCTGCAGCAATTTCGGGTGTTTTACACATTTCCAGAAAGGAGTATTTATTTTTTATTTCCCAGTATTCCGGCATAAATCTACCAGCCTGACGCATCATCCAAACTGGCGGACGTTCTGTATTTTTTGAAAATGCTGCCCTGAGGAAAAGGCTGTCTTGAATATTTTTATCGCTCACTACGCTTTGTTAATTTCTGATTCTATTTTTTCTATAATATTATTTATCCTGGCGCTTATTTTAAATGTTTTGGCCTTCTCCACATATGTTGCCGCACGCTCAAAATCCTTCTTACGAAGATTTATATTGGCAAGATGTACCAGCACAATGGCCTTATCATTCTGGTTCCGTAGCGGAAACCTTGTAGCAATCTGAAAATGCTTTTCAGCTTCCTCATAATTATGACGATGAAGTTCCACATTACCATAAATAAACTCATAAAAGCCCCGACGATGTTTTCCTAGTCGATCAGGATCCTCAATTTCTTTAAGCAATTCCTCAGCAGCGTCATAATTTTTTGCATGGAATTCTCGTGCAGCCATTACTACGGTACCTTCACGAAAATAACCCCAAATCAATAGACCAATCCCTAAGCCAATAACTGCAGCTATTTCATAAACCCCTTTACTGATTATCCAGCCTAACAAGATCACTGCAATTCCAATAACCCACAATCGGGCCTTCTTAGTTAACATTTTTTAGTGCTTATCAATAAATTTATATCCAACTCCCCTAATAGAATGAAAATAGGTAGGATTTTTCTGATCAGGTTCAAAATATTTACGGAAAGTCAGGATAAAATTATCGATTGTCCTTGTTGATGGATAAACATCATAATTCCAAACGGTTTCCAGTATCTGCTCTCTAGAAACAGCCTCGTTACGACGCTCAATTAAAAGTTTTAGCAACATGGTTTCCTTTTTAGTAAGCGGAGTAATGGTACCATCATCAGTCTTTAATTCAAAAGAGTTAAAGTAAATCGTCTTATCACCGATCTTATATGAATTTAACTCCTTAAGCTGATCACCTTTCAGACTACGTTTTACAAGTATCCCTACTCTAAGAATTAGCTCTTCAAGGTTGAAAGGTTTGGTCAAATAATCGTCAGCACCTTTTTTCAATCCCTGTACACGATCCTCACTAGTGTTCTTTGCGGTAAGAAACATGATCGGAACTTCCGAATTTTCAAGCCTGATGGTCTCAGCTACCTGAAATCCATCGATCTCAGGAATCATCACGTCGAGAATGATCAGATTGAATCGTTCTTCCTTGAAAATCTTGAGAGCCTTTTTACCATCTGTTGCGGTGGATACTTTATATCCCTCCATCTCCAGATTTAATTTGATAGCTTCCAGAAGATGTTCTTCGTCTTCTACCAGTAGAATTCTTTGTTTAGTTGGCATTTGCGTTAATTGTTACTTCGAAAATTGATCCCGAAGGCTGGTTGTTTTTTACTTTTATAGATGCTTGATGCTTATCAAGAACCTGTTTTACGATGAATAATCCAAGACCGGTACCCTTTGTTTTGCGTGTATCTTCGCTTCCCACCCTGTAAAACTTATCAAAAATACGTGATTTTTCCTGATCATTAATACCTATCCCTGAATCGGCTACAATAAAATGGATCTGCCCGTTGCTACGTCGCAGACTAACATTTACTTCAGCGCAAGGAGGGGAATATTTTACTGCATTTTCAATCAGGTTTGTAACAACCGACGTTAAGGCAAATTTATCTCCTAACAAAGAAATTCCCTGTTGTACAGAAAGCTTGATAATCTGCGAGCTGCAAGTATGGACTTGGAGTCTGCCAGCTACAGAATTGACCAGTTCAGAAAGATTGAAATTCTCTTTGGGAAATGTGTAGGAATTGCTTTCAATCTTAGTTGCCAGAAGCATATTCTCAACAAGATCATCCAATCGCTCAATATCCTTTAAAGAATTGGTTATAAATGACTTTTGCTGAGCCGGATCGAGCTCTCTTTTCAGGATCGTCTGTAGGTACAATTTTATTGATGCCAAAGGTGATTTCAGTTCATGAGTAACTGATAACAGGAAATTTTTCTGCTGATGTTGAAGCTTTCTTTCCTGGTTTATCGCCTTTTGCAAATAGTAAGCCCCCACAAAAAAAATGAAAATGAAAACGGCAGTTTCACCAAGCACCATTCCTTTACTGTTGGGGTTGGCAATTAGCAATAATCTACCCCACCAAATCAGCTGAAAGATGGCGTAAATAATCAGACAATAAAATATCACCAATGGCCTTCTCATTATTCTTATGCTCTTGTTCCTCTAAATACTAAGTCAAGACTTTCAAAGATAGCTCGTTTTGCCTTTTCAAGATCTACTTTTGAGTGGACAGAAGATACAAATCCAACTTCATACCCTGATGGACCGAAATAAATACCTCTATTTAGCAATTCGCGATGCATGATCTTGAATTTTTCCATGCTTGAGGCATCAATTTCTTCTGCTGAACTGATCTTTTCTTGATCTGTAAATGCGAACCAGAAAATCGAACCTATGGTGAACACCTTGAACTTATAATTTCTTGCCGTGGCAAAACGCTGAATAGACTCCGTAAAATCTAGCGTCTTATTATTCAAATCCTTATAAAACCCCGACTTTGAAAGTTCGGTCAACTGCGCAATTCCTGCAGCCATAGCCACAGGGTTTCCGGACAAAGTACCTGCCTGATATACAGGCCCATCCGGCGATATCATTCCCATTATTTCTACCGATGAACCATACATGCCTACCGGCAAACCACCACCTATTATTTTACCATAAGTGATGATATCAGGCTGGATTCCATAAAAACCTGCAGCTCCTTCAAAACCAACACGGAATCCGGATATGACCTCATCGAAAATTAGCAGTGATTTATTCTTTGAAGATATCTTTCGGAGAAATTCCAAGAATTCCTTGGTCTGTAACAAGAGTCCGTTATTGGCAGGAATAGGTTCAATAATAATCGCAGCGATCTCTCCTTCAAATTGTTCAAAAGCTTCCTTAACTGCCTGTTCATTATTCAATGGAACAACAATAGTTTCATCAGCTACCGCCTTCGGAATACCTGCGGATGAGGTTTCACCAAATGTGACTAAACCCGAGCCGGCCTTAACAAGCAATGAATCTAAATGCCCATGATAGCATCCCTCGAATTTGATGATTTTATCACGTTTGGTATAACCTCGTGCAAGGCGGATCGCCGACATAACGGCTTCTGTTCCTGAACTGGTAAATCGAATTTTCTGGATGTATTTATTATTCTTGAGAATGAGCTCAGCCAATTGATTTTCAAGGGCGGTAGGTGCACCAAAACTCATACCGTTCTGCATGGCTTCGATCACTTTTTCACGAACTACAGGATGATTGTGGCCAAGGATTAGCGGTCCCCATGATGCACAAAAATCAATGAACTGATTTCCATCGGCATCCCATATATGGCAGCCATCTCCTTTTTTAATAAATAGAGGTGTTCCATAAACGGATTTAAATGCCCTTACTGGAGAGTTTACGCCTCCCGGAAAATAGGTTTTTGATTTTTCATATAATTCGGCAGATTTCTCTCTTATTATATCAAGCTTTCCCACTGAATTAACGGGAGTTTCTTCATCCGAACCTGAAAACATCTTTTTTAACGATCCTAACATGTTTTTTTAGGTAATAAGTTTAGGTAATAAGTTTTAATGTCTTGGTTCTTGTTTTTTGATTCAAGAGCTCAGAGTCAAGAGTCAGGACAGATTTGAGTAAATTGCTTATTACACTTTTTGTCTTGATACTTTTTAGTTATCTGTTGTCTGTTATCTGTTATCTGTGGTTTGCGGCTAAAGTCAGATGAAGGAGTCACCTCTTAACTGTCAACTACAAATTCTACCCCATCCAACCCTTCTCCAATATTTCCCTGGCATGATAAGTAATGATGATATTTGCCCCCGCTCTGCTAAATGCGTACATATTTTCCATGGTCACTTTCTGCTCATCAATCCAGCCTTTTGCACCTGCTGCCTTCACCATTGAATATTCTCCTGAAACATTATAACATGCCACCGGCAGGTCTGTACTCTCTCTTAGGCTCCTAATCACATCAAGGTAAGCCAATGCAGGCTTCACCATCAAAATATCTGCACCTTCCTGCTCATCCAATGCCGATTCGCGCATAGTTTCGCGCGGATTGCGAAAATCCATCTGATACGCTTTTCTGTCGCCTTTGCCGGGCGCCGAATCGGCAGCTTCTCTGAATGGTCCGTAGTAAGCTGAGGCGAACTTAATACTATAGCTCATTATTGCTGTATTTTCCAGATTATTTTGGTCCAGCTTTTCGCGGATACTACGTATCCTGCCATCCATCATATCCGAAGGGGCAATCATGTCAGCACCGGCCTGTGCATGGCTCAAAGCCATTTTTGCCAATACTTCAACCGTCTTATCATTCTGAACATAATCATGATGCAGAATACCGCAATGACCATGAGTAGTATAAGCACAGGTACACACATCCGTAATCACATAGAGTTCATCAGAAAATTCCCTTTTTAATTCCCGAACTGCATTTGCAACCACCGAATGTTTGTCATAAGATGAGCTTGCATCTTCTGTTTTTTCTTCTCCTACACCAAAAAGTAATATCTTATTAATTCCAAGTGAAAGTGACTTTTCAACGTCTTTCAGAAGCTTATCAATAGAAAAATGACTTACTCCAGGCATGGCGTCAATACCACGCACCACATTTTTACCGGGCACCACAAAATAAGGATAGATAAACATATCCTTTGACAGTCTGGTTTCTGCAACCATTTCCTGCAAAATAGGGGATTTCCTTAATCTTCTTGGACGAATTAACATATGATCCTTTGATTTTAAAAACTCTTCAACCAGATTTAAAAATCCAGTGCAAATACAGCTTCGGCTAAGCCCATTTCATCCGGCGAAAAAGGAAGTGTATATCTCACTCCCATTTCCCCAAATTTCTGACCGGTTGTTTTTCCAATACAGATAACCTGCTGATCAGGCTCCAGTAAATTCTCGGCAAAATAGGAATCCACATTGGAAGGGCTGGTAAAAATCAGTACTTCGGCATAGGATTGGTTTACATTTTCTTCACTAACCGTTTCATATACAGTCAGTTCAATTATTTTAGTATCGCTAGATAAAGCCTTTTGTATAGTCTTTAATGAGCCCTTGGCACTTGGGAATAGCACATTAGTTCCATTGGCGAGCTTTGAAAATTCTATGGCAATATCTTTGGTATCAATTCCATCTTCTTCCCCATTAAAATCAGCCTTCAGGCCATATGGGCGAAGTGCATCTTCAGATCCTCTGCCAAGTACTCCGTATTTGACCTTTTTGGGAAGCTGGGGATTAAGTTTAAAGAAGTACTCAATTGCATTCTTACTGCTGAAGAATACCCAGTCAATATTTCTCAGAATAAATGGATCGAGATTATTGATTGATGGAAAAGTTCTGATCAAAGAACGGTCTTCAATTTCTATTTGATGCTTCTTTAGCGCATTCCTCAGGTAACTGCTTTCCGAAAGTTCACGGCTGATAAATACATTAGCAGGAAATTTACGGTCGGGAGAAAATTTAGATACAATTTTTTCCGCCAATCCTTTGGTTGTTTTAGATTCTAGAAAGAGCCGGTCAGGGAAATCTGTTCCTTCTGATGCCTTTGACGTCCATACCTGAAATAATGACCCATTTTTGCGACAATAACATCCTAAAGGCAATAGACATCCTCCCTCAAACATATTCAAAACCTTACGTTCCACGGCAATCTGTTCGGCAACATCCAAATTATTCAGGGGCTGCAGTAAACAAAAAAGAGCCGTATCACTTTCGCGAATCTGGACAGCTAAAACGCCCTGAGCAGGTGCAGGGATTAATTCAGTTGGTTCAAGTTCTTCTACATGGAATTCTTCGCTGAGATCGTAACCTAGCCGAATAATACCAGCCTTGGCAAGCATAATTGCATCATAATTCTCATCACGTAATTTTTGAAGCCGGGTCTGTACATTCCCCCTGAGATCTTCAATCTCGAGATCCGGTCTGGCGGCCAATAATTGAGATTTTCGACGGTTTGAGGAGGTTCCTACCATCCCCCCAAACTTAACCAATAATTTTTGCTGAATATCAACGCAATCTTTTAAAATCACCAATAACTCTGCAGGATCTTCACGCTCAGATACAGCAGCAATAATCAACCCTTCAGGGCTTGTAGTTGGAAGATCTTTATGTGAATGAACTGCAAGGTCAATGCTTCCGTTCAGTAATTCTTCTTCAAGTTCCTTTGTGAAAAAACCTTTACCTTCAAGCTTATCAAAACTGAGATTCAATATTTTATCACCCTGAGTTT
>JBDNGV010000679.1:0-2116 GCA_041689125.1 Daejeonella sp. | reverse complement strand
TAAGATGGTTAGTAAAGATATAACAACGGTCAATTTTAGTAGATTTACCCAGTATTGCAATAACTTTTTGCAAAGACGAATCGAAATCGGATTCATCGAGTAAAAAGCTATTTGCTGCAGAAATACCTTTAAGGAAATTTAGCATCTAATCTTGAATATCTACAAATGTGACTATAATCTTTAAGAGATTAAATGAGTGTAAATACTCAATTTAATATATTATTTTTAAGTATAAACGCATATATCATTTACTTCTTGGAGTATTTTTTCTGTTCTGATTGGAAAAATAAGCAAAGTTTTTAGAATAGCAGGATTATATGCCAGGCTTTTACACAAAATAAAACCTTGAGACAACAGACGCATCTTTTCGTCCGTAGTGATAGTGAGGAGGCTAGTTATTGGGTGCAATCGCGATTGATCAATCATAGAATTTAAGCTTTTTCCTGCCGGATAATCCCAGCTGAGCAGTTACATTCCCACACATTGCCCGTAATTAAGCGCATCACTTGAAAACCGGGCATTGGTGACTAATCCAAGTATAAATACTATATCAATATGCCCTGATTTATTTTTTAATTCTTCTTCTACATCTTTGAATCTGGAATGGATGTATAAAGGCACCTTTACATCACAAAAACGACGCTGGACGCTATGGAATTTACATTCCAGTAAAATATGACGATTGTCACGTTCTGCAATAATATCTATCTCATGTGTTATACAATGACCATTCACTATTTCCCCCACTTCAGTAGTGTAATTCTTGTATTTTAATAATTCACTGATATAATCTTCGAAAGGAAAGCCTGTTGGACCTAATTCAAGCATGGATTGTTTGAGTTTATATCTGGCTGCCGAATGGGAAGAGTTCTTGCGAAGATAAGTAAAAGCCATACGGTAAATTTCTTTAGTCGTGATGGAGTATTTTAGTTCAATCTTAACTTTTTCTATTACCTTATCTATGATATCATCATCAGCTTTTGAGCGCTTGAGCGAATTTCTAAGTTTTTCTTCATCAAATAAGGCCTTCTCACCAGATATCTTGGTGACATAGATTTGCTTGGTATTCATAAACTGTGGTATGAAAAAATGCTTAACTCTTTATTGCTCAATTTTAAGTTTCGGCAAATTAAGAATGTTTTGCTAAAGTTTATTGGCCATATTTTAAAATAAAAGCCAATTGCCCTACATGATAAGCTGTATGTGTAACTATACGACCGAGGGCTTCTGATTTGGTTTTGGTACCAAATTCTTTTGTTTTTATGGGATCTTCCCAGGCTTCGTCATCTTGAAGAGAAATTGCTGTTTTTAATCCTTCATAAGCATTCTGATTATATTCAAGAAGCTCCATGAGATTGATCCATTCACCAGTGTCCCGCTGGTCGATAATGGTTTGGGCATGTACATGAATACCCTCTATTTTAAATACATTCTTTGCAAACAATAGCTCCACGTCGGGAATATGTCTGATGATAAATCTGGCGGTGTTAGGTGCAGGAGCAAGCGTTTTTACTAGATCTTCATCTTTTACTTCTACTAATAGTTTTGAAAATCTTGTCCGCCCCCTCTTCCCATAGTCTTAAAAAATGCTGATTATTGTTCATAAATTAAATAGCTCGTGTCTACTGAGCTTATTCGTTAAAGGATTTATTTTGTTTCAAAATAATCAATCCAATGTTCTGAAACAATAAAATTTTAAATGGAGCAAATAGCTTTCAAGGCTCACACCGCGGGATAAAATAATCTGTCCAGACAACATACCTTTAGGCCATTAGAACCGGAATGAATAATTTAAATCTATTTTTTCTCTTTTAGAACAGTCGATAGTCCAAAGGGTAAATACATTGGACAAAAACTCATAAAACTGGTCAGAATAAATGCCCCTGCTACAATTAATAATATAATTGCTAGGGTTCCCGAAATTAATTGTGTGAAATAAAGAACTCCGATTACAATTGCTGCGAGAATTCTGATGATTTTGTCAGTATTACCCATGTTTGCTTTCATAGCTTTTGTTTTTTGTTTATTAAATATACCGATTATTTTTTTTAAAAGGATTTTGAATTATTTTAAGGTAAAGTGCTATGAACGATTATCTTAAGAAATTAAAAATTAT
>JBDNGV010000678.1:0-6798 GCA_041689125.1 Daejeonella sp. | reverse complement strand
CATTTTTTTATTTTCTGAGCTTAATTCCAATTGAAAAACTTTTAAAAATGTATCTGAACTCTCTCTTAAATCCAATGCATAATCTATTACTGCTCCTGATATACACCTAATAAGTTTCATTTCTTGAAAAGGCGGCTTTTGATAATGAAGTCCTCTAAAAGTGCCTTTTTTATTGTTATAAGATTGATTTACTTGTTTCCAATTTCCATTAAAATTTGGGATATTATTTTTGAAAAGTTGAATATCAAAGGATCTCATGAACCAGCCTCTATTATCTTTTAATAAATTAGGCTCAATTACATACAAATCTTTGAATTCAGTTTGTATAAACTTCATGGATTAAGATAATTATTGAGGTCGTATTCCGTATTGATTGTTTTTGAATGATAAAATTCCTTATACCATTCTATCGTTTTTTTGATCGATTCTTGATTACTCCATTTTGGAAACCAGCCTAATTTATTTTTTGCTTTATTTATATTAAGGCTCAATAGACTGGCTTCGTGTAGATTTTTTTGTTTGGAATCAATTTCAAAAGTAATTTGATTCCAAATTCCGGAAGCATATTCTAAAACTTTACCAACTGTTATGACTTCATTTTCTTCAGGTCCAAAATTCCATCCTTCAGCAAACGTCAGTTCGCTATTGAGTAATTTTTCGCCAAGCATTAAATAGCCAGAAATAGGCTCTAATACATGCTGCCAAGGCCTAGTAGCATTTGGATATCGAATCATCGCTTTGTTTCCTAAAATTGCTCCTTTGAT
Source organism: Daejeonella sp. (assembly GCA_041689125.1). Taxonomy (GTDB): domain Bacteria; phylum Bacteroidota; class Bacteroidia; order Sphingobacteriales; family Sphingobacteriaceae; genus Daejeonella. Next base: position 6,034 of record JBDNGV010000678.1, on the reverse strand, counting down.
TAAATCTGGAATAAGACGGTCTAAGCTCCAATCGCCTCCTCCAATTACATTACCTGCGCGTGCTGATGCCACAAGAGTTTGGTGTTTAGTTTGAAAATCATTTAAATTAAAATATGAATTCCTATAAGAACTAACAGCTAATTCAGCACAACCTTTTGAGCTACTATAGGGGTCAAAACCGCCCATTCGGTCGGTTTCAACGTAACCTTTTTTTTGTTCATTATTTTCATAACATTTATCAGTAGTAATAACAACAATAGCTTTTACAGTTTCACAATACCTTGCCGCTTCCATTATATTTAATGTTCCTATTACATTTGTTTGATAGGTTTGGATTGGATTTTCATATGAATATCGCACCAAAGGCTGAGCGGCTAAATGAAAAATAATATCGGGTTTTGCGTCATTTAAAGCTTTTTGTAAAATCTCTAAGTCGCAGATATTTTGCATATGAGACTTTATATCTAATTTAAGCAATTCAAAATGATTTGGATTGGTAATTGGCGGCAAAGAATATCCGACTACCTCAGCTCCTAATTGCTGAAGCCAATATGCCATCCAAGAACCTTTAAACCCTGTGTGCCCTGTAAGAAATACTTTTTTGCCTTTATAAATACCTAAATTCATTTTTCCCAAGTTTTCCAAGGCGCCTTACCTCCATACCATAAATCATTAAGAATTATTTTTTCACGTAATGTGTCCATAGGCTGCCAAAATCCATCATGCTTGTATGCTACTAATTCACCGTCTGATGCAAGACTTGTTAAAGGGTCGCCTTCCCAGCTTGTTTGATCATCGTTAATTCTATCAATAACATCTGGGTGAAGAACAAAAAAACCACCATTGATCCAACTATCATTACCTTCAGGTTTTTCTTTAAAATATTCGACATAATCATTAGTACTTAATTTTAAGGCTCCATATCTGCCAGGTGGGCGTGTTGCGGTTAGTGTAGCTAGTTTGCCATGGTTTTTATGAAAAGAAATTAATTCACTAATATTCACATTTCCAACACCATCTCCATAAGTGAAACAAAAAGCCTCATCTCCTTTCACATAATCTTGAACTCTTTTCAATCGACCACCAGTGAGTGTATTTTCGCCTGTGTCAACCAAAGTTACAGTCCAAGGTTCGGCATTGTTATGGTGTACTTTCATACTATTGTCTTTCATGCTGAAAGTTACATCAGACATATGCAGAAAATAATTAGCAAAATATTCCTTTATTACATAACCTTTATATCCACAGCAAATAATAAAATCATTGACACCATAAGCGGAATACAATTTCATAATATGCCACAAAATAGGTTTTCCGCCTATTTCAATCATCGGCTTTGGCTTAAGATGTGTCTCTTCGGAAATCCGTGTACCAAGTCCACCCGCAAGTATTACAGCTTTCATGATCCTATTCTTTCAATTTTTGTCTTCAAAATTGGTCTAAAAAATCCTGGTATTGATCCCATATAGGATGATTTACGCAAATAAGTGTTCGATTCTTCCACTTCAAATGTAATGGCAGGATTGATAAAAAAATTAATTACCGTTCCCGGGTAACTGGTAACAGCAATCCCAACATTAAATATTCCAACATTGAATGTATAAGCGGGTATAGTGAACGATGTAATATAGGTTCCTTCAGAATTTATCGGGTTATCGTCGTTTGCGCCAAAAATAAATAAATACTGCCCTTCCTGATTAAAAAAATGAACATTTGGGGACGAACTAAATCCTGATTTTTTTACTCTGAACTGCAATTTAATAGTCACCTCTTCGTATAAATCAAACCGTTCAATAATCTTATCGTCTGTATTAACGAGAGAATATTCCATCAGTTCTACAATATCATCTCCAGGATATTCACCTGCAGGATATTTTTTATGCGTTACACTGTTTGTTATTGTAGTACTCAGATATTTTTCAACAGCAACATCAATTTCTCCAGAGTATGAAAGCATGCCATTTGAAAGTGTAATTCCTTTTTTGCATAGAGTTTTAACTGCCGCCATATTATGACTGACAAACAATATAGTTCGTCCATCAGCCTTGCTTACTTCACCCATTCTGCCTAAACACTTTTTCTGAAATTCTGCGTCTCCAACGGCCAACACTTCGTCAACAACTAAAATTTCGCTTTCCAAATGCGCTGCTACGGCAAAAGCGAGGCGAACATACATACCTGAAGAATATCGTTTCACCGGAGTATCAACGTAACGCTCCACACCTGAGAAATCAACTATTTCATCAAATTTTCTGGTAATCTCCGATTTACGCATTCCGAGGATAGCACCATTCAGATATATATTTTCACGCCCAGTAAGCTCTGGATGGAATCCGGTCCCAACTTCTAATAAACTTGCAACCCGCCCTTTAATTTTAACGCTACCGTTTGTAGGCGAGGTAACCTGACTTAATATTTTAAGGAGGGTACTCTTTCCCGCACCGTTCTTACCGATAATGCCGACGGTATCTCCCTGTTCAATTTCGAAATTCAGGTCTTTGAGACTCCAAACTATATCTGAACCACCCTTCACAGAACGGTCATTAACTTCACCGATTTGCAGGAATGGGTCTTCTTTGCCTCTTACAAGTGCCCACCACCTTTCTATATCTCTAGATAGAGTTCCAGTAGTAAATTGACCTATCTGATAGGCCTTTGAAAGATTTTCTGTTTTAATGGCTAAAGACATTTCAAATAGTATCTATAAAATTTTTCTCTACCTTATTAAAAATCAGAACGCCCAGGCACAAAATGACCGATGAGACAAGAAAAGTATAACCGAAGGTATTCACGGTAATCACCCCTGCTCCCAAAGTGCTTTGCTTAATCCCTTCTATCACAAAGGTCATTGGATTTAATGCCACAATCCAATACATATTTCCACTCAAGCTGGATAAGGGATAAATTACTGTCGTAGCATACATAAGCAACTGAATACCAAAAGGTAATACGATAGATAAATCTTTATACTTTGTAGTCATTGATGTAATGATCATTCCAAGGCCTAATCCCTGCATGGCCATGAATAGAACAAAAAATGGAAGTAACAAAATCTCGAATCCAACTGAAAATTCCACTCCCTGAAATATATAGTAAATAATCATCCCGATAAAAAGCAACATTTGAATCCCAAAACGAAGGAGATTCGAGATGATAATACTCAGGGGACTGATGATTCTTGGAAAATATACTTTACCGAATATTGCTGCATTGTCTTTGAATAGCGTAGAGGTTTTGGTGAGACAATCAGCAAAATAGTTCCATGACATTATACCTGCCATATAGAACAAAGGCTGCGGCAGTCCATCGGTAGATAGTTTTGCCAAGTTACCAAAGATAAACGTATAAACAATTGTAGTAAAAATCGGTTGAATAAAATACCATAAAGGGCCAAAAATAGTTTGCTTATAAAATGAAACTATATCCCTCTTAACGAAAAGCATTAGCAGATCGCGATAGCGCCATATCTGCTCAAGATGGAGATTAAAACCACCCTTATTAGGGGTAAGTACTACATCCCAATCATCATTTTGAGACTGCATCTCTGCATTCATTTTTAGTGTATCCAATGATTTGTTTTTAGGAGAGAATTTGTTTTAATGAGCTTACAATGAAATCCTGATCCTCTTCTGTCAGGAATGGGTGCATGGGTAGGCTGAAAACCTCACGACTTGCTAGTTCAGACTGCGGGAAATCGCCGAACTTATAGCCAAGATACGAAAAAGCAGGTTGTTCATGAAAGCATTTGGGATAATAGATCGCCGTTGGAATTCCCTTAAGTTGCAATTGGCTTATAAGAGATTCACGCTTTTCGAAAGAGTCTACTCTAACAGTATATTGTGCATACACATGAGTATTCCCTGCATCAATTGCCGGTGTTTTAATATATCCTTCCAAGAGAGAGCTATAACGTGCTCCTACTTTGGCCCTTAACTCTACTTCCTCCTCAAATCCGGCCCATTTACCTAAAATAACTGCTGCCTGTAAGGTGTCAAGTCGTCCATTCATGCCAATATGAGTGTGATGATGTCGCTTAAGGCCGCCGTGATTTCGGATAGTACGTATGGTCTGCGCCAGATTATCATCATCAGTGAATAATGCGCCCCCGTCACCAAAACACCCTAATGGTTTGGCAGGAAAAAAAGACGTACTACCAACAATACTGGTGTTGCAGCTCCGTTTTCCGTTTCTCGAAGCTCCAAAACTTTGCGCAGCGTCTTCAATCACAGGGATATTAAACTTTGCAGCGATAGCATTGATTTTCTCCATGTCCGCCATCTGTCCAAAGAGACTTACAGGCATAATTGCTTTGGTATTCTTTGTTATAGCACTTTCGAGAAGAGCAGGATCCATGTTAAAGAATACAGGTTCAATGTCTATTAAAACAGGTTTGGCTCCGACCTGAGCTATTACTTCCGCAGTGCTGATCCAGGAAAATGGAACTGTAATAACTTCGTCCCCAGGCCCTATATTCAAAGCTCTTAAAACGATTTCAAGACTATCAGTGCCACTGGCTACAGATATACAATGCTTAACACCGACATAATTACCAAGTATTTGTTCCAACTCTGCTATCTCCGGTCCCATAATATAGCCACCGTGATCAAGCACTTGATGTATACGCGCATCAATTGACTCCTTATATCGGCTATAATGTGCTTTCAGATCAATAAATTCCATATCTATTTTCTTGTTTTGTCATACCAGATAACCATGGCAACCCATGGTTAACGTATCGGATAATAATTTAAATGGAGGATTACTCAGCAACGCGTGTGACTATACCCTTGTTATTGAGATATTTTTGTTTACTTTCAGGACAGAACGCGAAGCCGGCCTCGTCAAATTTCAAACGATGCCCGAATTCGCTCATCCAACCCATGTGCGTTGCAGGATTGCCTACAACTAAGGCATAATCAGGTACATTTTTAGTAACTACCGCACCGGCGCCAATAAATGCAAAGTTTCCGATATTATGTCCACAGACAATCGTGGCATTAGCTCCAATTGTGGCACCTCTTCCAACAATAGTTTTAGCGTATTCACTTTTCCTGTTAACCGCACTCCGGGGATTTATCACATTTGTAAAAACACAGGAAGGACCTAAAAAGACATCGTCTTCACACGTCACCCCAGTATAAATGCTGACGTTATTTTGAACTTTAACGTTGTTACCCAATATTACCCCTGGAGAGATCACTACATTTTGTCCAATATTACAGTTTTCACCGATCTTACTATCAGACATTACGTGACTGAAGTGCCATATTTTAGTACCTGGTGCTATTTCGCATCCTTCGTCTATAATCGCCGTAGGGTGCGCAAAAAATGAATTACTCATAATTTCCTTTATTTTTAGGCGTTGAATTTCCTCATTATACCACGGGTGTCGATAACTAATTGAGCATGCTTAGCGATCAGCGGGTAATCCACTTTACTATGATCAGTTATGACCGCTACTAAATCTGCATTCTGAATGGATTCAGTCGTTAGTTCGGCACTCTGTAAGGGTAAACCTATAATTTGGGTATGACCATCATCTTCAATGACTGGACAAAAAGGGTCGTGATATTTCACTTTAACTCCCCGATCCTGAAGCAGCTTTATAATATCAAGCGCGGGAGACTCCCGTAAATCATCTATATCCTTTTTGTAGGCGATACCAATTATAAGTATAGTAGATCCATTAAATGATTTACCTGAATGATTTAATGCGGTACCGATCTTTCCCACCACGTTTGTGGGCATATCTGCATTAATTTCACTGGCTAACTCGATCATTCTCGTTTTAAACGACAGCGTTCTCATTTTCCAGGCCAGATAATGCGGATCCAACGGAATACAATGCCCTCCAAGGCCCGGTCCCGGAGTAAATTTCATAAAACCAAATGGCTTGGTCGCCGCAGCATCGATCACATCCCATACATCCAGGCCTAACTTGTCACAAACCTGACTTAATTCGTTAGCTAAAGCGATATTTATCATCCGGAAAGTGTTCTCATACACTTTTACCAGTTCGGCCGCTTCAGTATTT
>JBDNGV010000677.1:0-5684 GCA_041689125.1 Daejeonella sp. | reverse complement strand
GAGAAATAAAAAAAATCATTAGATTTGAAAATACCACTCTTGCTTAGTGGTTATAATGCGCAGTTAGCTGGCCTTATCGCTTCGCAATAAGTGGTGTACTTTGCCGCGGAACACTGGTGTACTTTGTTCGGAATAATCAGGCGAAGGGGTTGTGTTTGAGAATGATCGGATTAGAGGTCTTAAGAAGGTGTTTTGAGATCCGGAAAAAAAAGCCAACGCATAAAAATAAATAAAATCCTTACAAACATGTTAACAATCTTAGTTTCAGAGTGATAGTTAATTGAACATTACTGAAATATAATTTCTCTTTTTATTTGTTAATTCACAGTTTTTCCTTCTTTTAAAAACTCCTTTCTTATTCCTGAAATTATATCTTTCTTCAGGATAGTATTGCTTCCTCTTTTCAAAGCCTTCATTGAGCTATATCTGCTCACATTTATAATAGATCCACCCGCCATCTCATATTTTTTCGAGATTTCATCCATGTTGCAATCATCATCTAATGTACTTTTTTCAGAGAATGCCTGTTGCCACAAACGTTTTCTTTGCTCTTGTCCGGGCATTGGAAAATAAATCATGGATTGAAAACGACGGGCAAAAGCGTCATCCAGGTTTGCTTTCAAATTTGTGGCCAGAATCACTACACCCGGAAAATCCTCAATTCTTTGTAAGAGGTAAGAAACTTCCTGATTGGCATGACGGTCGTTTGAGCTACTGGTTTGAGTGCGTTTTCCAAATAATGCATCGGCTTCATCAAAAAATAATATCCAGTTCTTATTTTCTGCCTGATCGAAAACATTAGCCAGGTTCTTTTCAGTTTCACCAATAAACTTAGAAACAACCATAGAGAGGTCGATACGATAAACATCCAATCCGGCTGATTTTCCTAATAAACTTGCCGTTAATGTCTTCCCGGTACCCGGCGGGCCATAAAATAAGGTTCTGAAGCCCGGTTTTATCTTCTTACTCATACCCCATTCATTAATCAAAACGTCGCCATATTGAATCCAGTCTTTAATTTCATTAACTTCTTCAAATATGCTATCCTCCAGCACAAGGTCAGTCCAATCAAGATTGGTTTCAATTCGTTTGGCTGGGAAATTAATGCCGTAATCAGGTTTATGTGAAACCCCACTTGTAAAATAGCTCAGGTATTCTGGAGCTACAGTTATTATACCACTCAAAAATGGCTCATGAGGCTGAGTATGTACCAAATCAAGTATTTTAAATTTTCTAAAAAAATGATCTTCACTAAAAATATTAATAAGTTGAAATCTCTTTTCAAGATCAAGCCCGGCAATAATAAATGCAACGGTTTCGCCGGTCGGAATAAATCCTCCATGGTTCTGACCCTTTATGCCTCCTACTTCAGTAAAACCACGGTCGTAAGTTGAGTTTTTAATGAAGAAAATATCCAATAAATGAGGTTGAATATGAGGTGAAAGTGCTAAAGCAAGAATGACTCGCTCATCAAAAGTCATATGATAATAGCCAACAATATTACCATAAACTGAACCCTCCGCTAAAAGTTCAGGCAAAGGAATATCATAAATTTCCTGATATTCTGAATCCTGCGAAAAATATAGTTTCATTCGCGTGTCTATAACGAGTGCAAGCCATTGCATTTCCCTTGCTAAAACAGTGGCATTGGCTTTTAAAGGCTTTAAGTCCATTCTACATATATAAAATCAGTCATCCAAGGAGTTTTAATCATACCTAATCCCCATGGCAATGTGCTTAATAATACATCATAACCCCTAGCCTCTACCTTTAGATTCCAATTGTCTTCTATTCTTGACAAAGCACCATCTCTTTGAATAAATGAAGCCTGAAAACTCTCAGGGGAAGTGTCTTTAAGTTTTTCCCATTGCAGCAATACTGCATTGATAAGCTCCAAAGAAATGGCTCTTTCCTCTTCTGTCAAAATTATTCCGGCACTTACAGGCTCGTCAATTGGTATATTACAAAGTATTTTGTTTAATACCAATTCATGTTCTTCATTTGTCTCTGTTCCAAACGCAAGATATTGTAATAAATGAATTGCGCGGTGCCTAAGTTCCTCTGTTTTAAAATCACCATTTTCAAACATTTGAAGACGATTAAAATAGGTACTAAAAAATGGGTGCATGATGACCAGACCAGCATTATGAACATAGATAGAATCCTTATCTGATAAGGTATCTTCCATAGATTTCTTTTGTGCTATTTGCTGCTGCTCCCGCATTTCCCGTTTAAGCTGTCCCAATTCAATCTCTTTGAGTTTATCAGGGTCTGTCTTTAGTATATTCTGAATCAAAGTCCTGTCACCCACTTTCTGGGTTTCCTTTAAATCATTCTTAAATTTTTCCAATCGTTCATAATCTGAGATCAATTTACCCATTTCAGGGATCTGACTGATTATCAAACGATCTGACTCATTGATATTTTTCAATGACTCACTAAGTGCAGAAGTAATTTTTAGCTTTAGCTGATAGTTACTTCCGGCCACAAATTCTAAGAGTTGCCGAAAGTAAGAATTAATATTTCCTGCTTCAATAATTCCTCCCAGCAACATCAGATTATAGTTACGGATTAATAGTTCAAACCTTTCCCTGTCCAATCTGTCCTTTAGTAATCCGGTTAGCCAACTATTTAGGACCTCTATTCCTACTGGAAGTGAAACACCCATATTTCGATCAGATTCAAGTAATTCATAAACCAAAGAATCTTTAAAAAAATTCGCGAATTGGCCTGTTACTGACGGATATTTCAATAATAATCTGAGAATACCATTATTATTTTCAGCATGTGGATTCTTAATGAATTTATCAATAAATTGAAAGATACTTTTTTGACTTAGATTTAACCCTCCTTGTTGACGGATAAATAATAGGATATTATTCTCAAATTTTGTTGTTAAAAGATTCTTCAGATTGCTTTCTTCTATAGAATCTGATTGTCTGAAAATATCATGGAGGCGAAAGAGATTTTCAGCAGCATATTTCTCAGAGTTTAGGATCAAATCTAGGTCGGAAGGCCTATTTTTATATAGGAAAAGTAGCAGTTGTTTTAAAAAGGAGTTAATCGAAACAGTTGAGGTTTGATTATACTTTTCGGGTAGTTTATTAAACTGTAGAAAATAGCGTAAAAGGAAAATAGCCTCTTTAAAAACTTGATCCCCTGTTTTAACATCAGGTTTTAACCCATCAGTTCTTAGCTGTTCAGTCAATATTTGTTCAATATTGGGTAGTTCTACCCAAAGAGGAAATTGTGTGCTGAGAAAATGTATTGCAGAAATATCTTTATACTCCTCAATATTTCGAAAAACCTTGTTTAATTGAGTCCTGACTTGTTTATCAAGTACTAAAGAATTCAACAATGTAAATATATTCTTAACAGATGAATCAGACCATAAGGAGAGATTTTTAATTAGAGCTTCAAGAAAATCTCCTAATTTAAAGTTTTTATAAGAATTCCCTATATACATATCCCAGAGAGAAAATAAGGTAATCTTTTCAAGCATTTTCCGTTCCATAGCTTGAAATAAAGAAATGCCTGAAATCATTGAAGTTAAACTTTCTGTGTGCCTGATGGCCTTATTCCCATCTGCTAGACACCTAAAGAGTTTATATATTGTTGAGGTAGGAACCTGATTCAGTAATCTTGTTCGACTCAGTAAACTTTGACCACTAGACTTAAAAAACAAAAGGGCTTCAGCAGGTGATTCTTTGATTAGTTGTTCTAATAATTTAGATGCGTTTAAGTCTGCGAATTCTCCTGCCCACCAAGGGAAATGGCCAAGTTTCAACCAATAATAAAGTATATCTTTCAAGCTTTTTGATCGAACAAGTACCAGAATCTCAGAGTTTCTTTCAATTGCAATTCCATTGAGATAATTTGGTTCGATTACGTTTAAGCTAATAGCAAAAAGTTTACTTAAATCGCGAATGAGAGAAATATGTCTCGTACTTGATTGATGTCTGACCCCAACACTTTGAACAAGAAAGGTAAGTAATTCAGAATATTTGACATTGAAACGGTTTGCAAGTTTCCGAATATTACTTTCTAGAAACATCTGCCGATTTAATTCGGAACCTCTATCTACCAGTAGATACTCCAAAACAAATTCCCAAATTGATTCGGTAAGTTCCTTACTTTCAACCTTTAGATTTGAATTCCTTCTATTGAGATCTTTAGCTTCCGGGATATAATCGGTAATAAACTCAACATGTTCGGGTTCTAAGAGAGTAACAATTGATATTAAAATTTCCTCACTAAAGTTTTTTACCAACAACTTCCTGCTGAATTGATATTTACCAATATTACGGAGGAGAACAGCCATAGTTTTAGGCTGATTATTGAGCATACTTGTTAAAAGTATATCCAATGATTGTTTATCCGAATAAATAGCCCACCAAGGAAGGCTACCAAAAGTTAGGAAATATCTGAGGAGATCAATATCATACGAAAGCTTCACTAAATCTTTTTCAGTTTCTATTTTGGTAATTAAAGATACTTTATAGGGAACTGACTCTTCTTCTACGAATAATTCAAGAATGATAGTCTGTAATGAATCAACATTCCTGAGTTCATGAGAGCCTGTTTTAATTCCGGAAGCAAACAAGGAAAGCAGTTCGCTGAAATCTATATGTAAATTAGAAGCCATACCCACTAGCATGTTCTTAACAAACTCCTTCCTGTTGAAATGTGAACCTCTATCTAGGATCAGAAAGCTGAGAATTAATAACCAAATTGCCCTTATAAAATCACTTTCTTCATTTTTAACTAGAATTACTTCCCTATGAACCTGAACTAAATTATGCTGATAGTCAAAAATAAATTCAGCCTCGTTTGGTTCTAGGATAATGATAATGTACCTTATTTGTTGCTCAGAGAATTGGTAAACTAGGCGCTTTCTGACGTACGAATTCTGTCCGGTACGCATAATTAATTCCTTCAATTTCAGTGATGAATTTGAGAATAAAAATTCCAGCACCTCAGTTATTGTGGGACCATCTGTCACTGATACCCACCATGGAAATGAGCCTTTGAGAAGAAAAAACTCTAATAATTGTAAATAGCTTACTTTTTTATCTGCCTGAAAAACATGTTCTGAATCAGCCAGCTGGACAGCATTGTCACGAAGTAGTATAAGCATTAGCTCCTGTTCGAGCTTTTGAATCAACTTATTTGGCAATTCAGTTTCCAATGAATCAAAAGCAAAATTCCCAATATCAATATTTAAGGTATCTAGTTTAATTATTCTGTTTAAAGGGATTATTCTATCGAATAAATAATTTATCTCATCCATTAGGCGGTTTTTAAAGATTGAGCTTATTTTATCCTGTAGAGCAGAACTCGCATCTTCTGATGAGAAATCTATATCAAATATCTGCCGGCCGATAATATGTGGATGCTTATCCATATCCAATTAAAGTGGAATATTATTTATTTTGATAAAGCATATGAACCAGTGCATTCCTGAGCACATCTTTCGTATCCATATCTATTTGTTCTGCACTAAATTTTTTCCAATCTAAAAACCATGCCTCGAATCTTTTCATCTTGCTTAAGCCCATCCAGATAAAATTGATTTTAACATGGGCAGGTGCATTCAATCGAAACAGATTTTCTGCAGCATCTCTAAAGCTTTTATCCTGAAAACGAGCAGGCCAGGATGGGAAAATAACACTCATTTTAAGTCT
>JBDNGV010000676.1:0-4206 GCA_041689125.1 Daejeonella sp. | reverse complement strand
AGGCGCGGTAACGCAACCAACCTGTTCGATAGCCACAGGAAGTTTTAGCATAACCAATTATAATTCGGCTTACACGTATGTGGTAAGTCCATCGACTGGAGTAACCATTTCAGGAAGCGCGGTAACAGCGCCGGCAGGAACTTATACGGTAACGGCGACATCGGGAGCTTGTACTTCGATTGCCTCTACCAGTGTAACTGTTGATGCACAACCAACTGCACCAGTTCAAGCAACATTAGGCACGGTAACGCAACCCACGTATACAACAGCTACAGGAAGCTTTAGCATAACCAATTATAACGCGTCATACACTTATGTGGTAAGTCCATCAACAGGAGTAAGCGTTTCAGGAAATACGGTAACAGCACCGGCAGGAACTTATACGGTAACAGCAACATTAAGAGCTTGTACTTCGATAGCATCTATAAATATAATTGTTAATGAGCAACCAACCACACTAGCCTGCTCAATGAAAAATATGTTAATCTGCAAAGTGTTGACCCCAAACAACGATGGCTTTAATGACTATTTTAAAATCACTGGTTTGGAAGGATGTAACTTTACTTTCGGAGTAAAAATATTCAATCGTTGGGGAAAAATGGTTTATCGCTCAGACAATTATCAAAATGACTGGAATGGGAAGTTCGACGGTACCGGAATCCAGATTGGATCAAACACAGCATTACCAACTGGTACTTATTACTGTATCGTGACAGTTTCCGGAGGCATCGGATTTACACCAGTGTCAGGATACTTTTATTTAGGTACTAATGATTAAAAATAGAATTATGAAATCTATAATTACAGTAATAGCATTGCTCATCGCAGGATTTAAATATTCTTATGCTCAGCAATTGCCACAGTTTACCCAATACATGTACAATACAATTGCCATCAACCCGGCCTATGCAGGTAGCCGAGAAGTAATGAGCATCGTTGGGTTAAGCAGAAATCAGTGGGTAGGATTTAATGGAGGGCCTCAAACGCAAACGCTCTCGATTCATTCTCCATTGCGAAACAATAAAATAGGTTTAGGTCTTTCCTTAATAAATGACAAATTAGGTTATGAAAACATCACCAATATTTCTGCTGATTTTTCTTACACCATTCAGGCAAATGAAGATCTTAAGATCAGTTTTGGTTTAAAAGCGGGGATGAACTTATATAAACTGAACGATGAGTTATATAATTCTTCCGATGTAAACCAGGATCCCTATTTTGGCGAAAAGTTAAGCCAACGGAATGAGAATTTTGGAACCGGTATTTTATTTCACAGCAATAGGTGGTACTTAGGACTTTCAGCACCTAAAATCATCAACCACAATTTAAGCAACAAAATCGAATTTACGAGCTTAGAAAGAGTCCATTATTACACTACAGGAGGTTATGTCTTTGATTTAAATGATATCTTGAAATTCAAACCTTCTTTTATGTTTAAACACACCGACGGCGCACCAATTTCTACAGATTTAACGGCAAATTTTTTATTCAAAGAAAAGTTTTGGCTGGGTGGTTCTTATCGAATCGGTGGCTTTCAAAGAGCTATTGGCACACTGGTCGACTTTCAAGTTACCGATAATTTTAGAGTTGGCTACAGTTATGAAATTCCAACAAGTGAAATTAGACCTTATACTTCGGGTTCTCACGAGATATTGATAATGTATGAATTTAAATTCTCACGAGACAAACAAAAATCTCCGAGATATTTTTAACCAAATTTAAGATGAATAGCATGAAAAATATAAAACCTTTATGTATTGCTTTTTTTTTGATAAGCACATCCACATTTGGTCAAACCGCAACACAAAAGAAAGCCGAACAAGAATTTAACAGCTTCTCATTTGTAAAGGCAATAGACAGTTATCAAAAACTAATTGAAACGAATTTTAATAATTATAATGCCATGCGAAATCTTGGCGATGCGTACATTATGCTTCGTCAGCCAGAAAAAGCACTGCCCATTTACGCGCAGGTAGTTAAGCAAAAAAATGTCCCTGCAGAATACTATTTGTACTATGCCCAAACATTAAGGGCCAATGGGCAGTATGAAGCTTCAAAAGTGTGGATGGAGAAATATAAGGATGCAGGAAACCATGATAATAGCTATGTTAAGGATTTTTTTAAAAATGAGGATTTGGCAAGCGGTATTTTTAATGCAAGAATGAAGTACGACCTCGAGAAAGTTAATTTCAACACTAAATTTAATGATTTTGGCGCAGTTAAACTAAACGACAACGTAGTATTTACTTCCTCAAGAGATGAAGGTGTTTCAATTAAAAGGATCTATAGTTGGGACGGACAACCTCTGTTGGATATATACCAAACCCCAATGGAAGATGCCTCAAACAATACAACGAAAAAACTGGAAGGCGATGTGAATACGATTGAACACGATGGTCCGGCTACCTTTAGCGCCGATGGTACTAAAATGTATTTCTCCAGAAATAATTATACCAACAACAAAAAAATCACCAGTAATAAAGGCGTCATGCTCGTGGGTATCTATAGCGCGGAACTTGTTAATGGCGCATGGACAAACGTAAAACCGTCTAATTTGAACAACTCCAATTATATGGTTTACCACCCTTCATTAAGCCAAGACGGAAAGAAATTGTATTTTACCTCAGATATGCCGGGAGGTTTTGGAGGCACTGATATTTATGTGACTGACGTTAATAAGGATGGCTCATTAAGCACTCCAGAAAACTTAGGAAATGTGGTAAACACAGAAAAAAACGAATCATTTCCATTTATATATTCAAAAGAACAAACCTTATATTTTTCTTCTGATGGCCATGTTGGAAAGGGACTTTTAGACATATTTTTGGCTTTGCAAGATAAGAATAACCACATTATAAATGTGGTTAATTTGGGCGTACCGATTAACTCTGAAAAAGATGATTTTGCATATTTTTTGTCACCAAACGGACAAGACGGTTACATTGCTTCCAACAGAAAAGGCGGCGTAGGCGGTGATGATATTTATTCTTTCACTATTTTGTCGAAATCTTTTCTCGTTTCAGGAAAAGCAATTGATAGTGAAACTCGAAAAGTTCTCACATCAACAAAAGTTATTTTGTCTGATGAAAAGGGAGATTCCATTAATGAAATTCTTACAATTGAAGATGGCTCCTACGAATTTGAAATTGAACCTCCGAATAATTACAAACTGAAAGCCGAGAAAGAAGGTTATCTCAAAAAGACAGTAAATCTTATTGCTGAAATTCCAAAGTCTGCTGAAATGAAAAATCGCCAAGTAATGGATATTTATCTAGATAAAATTGAAATCGAAACCGACATCGGAAAGCGGGTAGACATCAAATCGATTTCAGGAAAAGCAATTGATAGTGAAACTGGAAAAGTTCTCGCATCAACAAAAGTTATTTTGTATAATGAAAAGGGAGATTTCATTAATGAAATTCTTACAATTGAAGATGGCTCCTACGAATTTGAAATTGAGCCCGCAAATAATTATAAACTGAAAGTCGAGAAAGAAGGTTATCTCAGAAAGACAGTAAATCTTACTGCTGAAATTCCAAAGTCTGCTGAAATGAAAAATTACCAAGTAATAGATATTTATCTAGATAAAATTAAAATCGGAACCGACATCGTAAAGCTGATAGGCATTAAACCGATTTACTTTGACCTTTCTAAATGGAATATTCGCAAAGACGCTACTGCTGAATTAGATAAAATTGTGAAAGTGTTGAACGAAAATCCTAAAATAGAAATTGAATTGAGTTCTCACACCGATTGCCGCTCAAGCGCAGCATCAAATATGTTGCTTTCTAATAGGCGGGCTCAAGCAACTGCAGAATACATTAAAAAGAAAATTTCAAATTTAAATAGAATTTCTGGTAAGGGTTATGGAGAATCAAAGCTTATAAATTATTGCGAATGTGAAGCTGATAAAAAAGTTCCCTGTACAGAAGAAGAGCATCAAATGAACAGAAGGACGGAGTTTAAGGTACTTAAGTATTGATTTAATTAGGAGGCCCGAAATCCATACTCTCTGGTAAATTGCAGAAAAGTCTAAAATGCAGGCTTTGAGATGGTTATTGGTGGCCTCTGGCCTCCTTATAGTTTTGTTGACATAACGACAGAGTAATATTTTTTTTATAATTAACCTACATAAACAGTAACAATAATTTTTGGTTATGAACAAAAATAAGATACTGTTTTAAAATATAAGGCAGTCAGTGAATT
>JBDNGV010000675.1:0-3199 GCA_041689125.1 Daejeonella sp. | reverse complement strand
TAAACTGTGTTAAGTTCTTTGCTTTAACTTCATGGGAGAAATAATCCGGAAAGTCATAGTAAGGGTCAATAGATTCGGTGTCAGGTCTTGGATTGGTAAAAAGTAAGCTGCACTTCGAACACTTACATAAAGTGAAGCTTTCCTTGCTTACAGCATGGTCTTTAATCTGAAGCATATTAAGAAAAAGCCCACTTTTACAGAGCGGGCATTTAGTTAATCTTTCTAACATTTTATCTCCCGAGGTATACAGTGATTATTGATAAATCAGCAGGAGAAACACCACTTATTCTTGACGCCTGACCGAGTGTTTCAGGCCGTATTTTGGTTAGTTTTTGTTTGCCTTCATTGGACAAGGCAGGAATAGAGAGATAATCAAAATTTAGGGGAATCTGATAATTCTCCATGTTAGCCAACTTATCTACCATCTGTTGTTCCTTGTCAATATAGCTGTCGTATTTGATTTGAATCTCTGCTTGTTCCAAAACTTCTTGAGAATACTGTGACAAATAATTTTTCAAATCAGTGTCCATAAACTGCAGTTCTTTGATACCTATCTGAGGTCTTTTCAATAATTTCTCAGCGGATATTTTTTCCTTAATCGCAGCAGTGTCAATGTCTGTCAGGCCAACATTAAAGATTTCGGGGGAAAGCTTTTTTTGCTTTAGATCACTTATTAATTTCGCTGTACCATTCTTTTTGTCCATCATCTTATCGATTCTTTGATCCGATGCTAATCCGATTTGATGCCCAAGCTGTGTCAGTCTTAGGTCAGCGTTATCTTGCCGAAGGAGCAATCTGAATTCTGCCCTTGAAGTGAACATCCTGTAAGGTTCATCAGTGCCTTTATTAACTAGATCGTCCACTAGTACCCCAATGTACGCTTCAGACCTTTTCAACAGCATCGGATCTTTTTCCTGTACTTTTAGGCTCGCGTTTATTCCAGCCACCAAGCCCTGACATGCTGCTTCCTCATACCCTGTGGTTCCATTGATTTGACCTGCGAAATACAGGTTCTCAATTAATTGAGTTTCTAGGGTTAATTTAAGTTGGGTTGGCGGAAAGAAATCATATTCGATTGCATATCCGGGCCTGAACATTTTAGCATTTTCAAATCCCGGAATTTTCCTCAAAGCTTTATATTGGACATCCTCCGGAAGGGAAGTAGAAAACCCATTAACATAGATCTCCACGGTATCCCACCCTTCTGGCTCCACGAATATTTGATGCCTGTCTCTTTCTGCGAACCGATTGATTTTATCTTCAATTGATGGACAATATCGTGGACCAAGTCCCTGAATTCTCCCATTGAACATGGGGGATCTGTCAAATCCTTCCTCAAGAGTGGAATGGACTTCTTTGTTTGTACAAGTTATCCAGCAAGATCTTTGTTTTTTCAGTGTTTGAGTTTCATCGGAATAGCTGAATTTTTCAGGATTTTCGTCACCTAGTTGTTCCTCCATTCTGGAATAATCCAGGCTCCTGCCATCAACTCTTGGTGGAGTTCCCGTTTTCATTCTTCCTGCTTCGAATCCTAATTCTACGAGTTGTTCTGTGATTCCTTTTGCGGCTGCTTCTCCGGTTCTACCGCCCCCAAAATGTTTTTCTCCAATATGAATTTTTCCATTCAGGAATGTTCCATTCGTTAAAACCACACTTTCTGATTCTATTTCAATCCCAATTCCTGTTCTGACACCTTTTATTCTCCCATCTTTTACCAGTAATCCGCTTATCATTTCTTGCCAAAAGTCAACCTTTGGTGTATGTTCCAGCGCTAATCGCCATTCTTCCGCGAATCTCATTCGGTCGCTTTGGCATCTTGGGGACCACATCGCAGGCCCTTTTGATCTGTTGAGCATACGAAATTGAATCATGGATTTATCTGATATGATCCCAGACATTCCACCCAAAGCGTCAATTTCCCTTACTATTTGACCTTTTGCCACACCACCCATAGCAGGGTTGCAAGACATCTGAGCGATAGTATTCATGTTCATCGTACAAAGAAGGACAGATGAGCCCATCTTGGCAGCAGCATGAGCGGCTTCGCAACCCGCATGACCTGCGCCGACTACGATTACATCATATTTCTGAAACATGATTTTTATGTTAGCGTTTCACGTGAAACAGTTCCGCTAAGCGGTGAATTTTGTTTCACGTGAAACCTTTAAGTTTTATCAAATAATTTAATAGCAAACTCTTCCTTGTTTCGCATTTTGAGAGATTGAGGTCTTGTTTTGTCCTTGTAGCCCATCAGATGGAATAGGCCGTGGCTTATGACTCTTGTCATTTCAAGTTGCTCAGAAAGGCAAAGTTGTTTTGCGTTTTCTTTTACTCTTTCTACGCTGATGAAAATATCGCCCTCTATAATTCCTTCTTCTTCTGAGTTGTCAAAAGTGATAATGTCTGTATATGTATCGTGGTTTAAATAACCAAGATTCATCTTATGTAGATATTCGTCAGAGCAGAAAACGTAACTTAACTCAGCTATTTTGAATCCTTCAATCATGGCGAGATTATTAAGCCACGCTTTCCTTTTTATCTTATCAGGCAGGTTGAACTTGATGTCTTCTGCGAAGAAATTAATCGCCATCGGGTATCAATTCATGTAAAAAGAAAGGATAGTTTTTTTGCCACCTTCTTCGAATTTTACCTCGTCTGTCAAGTGTTTGATAAGAAAGATCCCCCTACCCCCAGTTTTTTCAATGTTTTCCGGAGACGTTGGATCCTGCTGTTCGGTGAAGTCAAATCCCTGCCCTTCGTCTTCAATTATGAATTTCAAAAGCTCATCTTCTATTAAAAGCTCTAAGTGAACAAGCTTATTTTTATTGCTCTCGTTCCCGTGAATGATCGCATTACTGATGCATTCGGTAACCGAAATCATGATATTTCCATAGATATCGTCATTGATCTCAAATTTTTCTCGAGCATTATCAATAAAACTTTCGATAATTTTTATATTCTCAATCAGAGACGGAATTGAAATTTTTATAGACTTCATCTGGCGTTTATTTCAATGACTTGGATCTTATTGTACTTTAATTTTGGATTTCCAACTGTATGGGATAGTGATCAGAATGGATTACGTTCGGTAAAATTACAGAGCTTATCAATTTGGTTTGCAACTCTTTGGTTGCCATGTGGTAATCAATTCTCCACCCCAGATTTTTGGCTCTGCAATTGAATCTATAACTCCACCATG
>JBDNGV010000674.1:0-6038 GCA_041689125.1 Daejeonella sp. | reverse complement strand
AGTGGTGTAGTATGCCTCGGAACGGGTGGTGTACTTTGTCTCGGAATGGTGGTGTAGTATAGGTCGGAATACCCATTCGCCTTCCAAAAGTTCCTGTATCTGTGTCAATTGTCATAACGATGCTCCCTGATAAGTATCCCATGTTTATTAAAAACTGTACAACAGCTAATATCTGTTGTACTAAAAAATCAATTTTCGTAATCGCTGGAAACTCTACGGACAGTGTGTACCAAACCCCATTAGGTAAATGATTAGATTCTGAATGATATCATGTTTGGCGATCCTTCGATCAAAACGAAATTCGATCGAAAGATCGCTTAAGGAAGTGGCATGTGGAAGTAAGGGAAATAGTGTCCGGACCCTACCCTGTCTCGTCCTGAAATAACTAACCTTCTGAATTTTTGGTATAGGAGTTGCCAGAATAATAGGATCAAGTTATGCACTTAAACTCGGCCTTTAGATTGAAGTCGAGTTTATACTTATGAGAGGGTATTTAGTTTAAGTTAATCTAGGTTACCAGAAATAAAGTCATTCTTAGGAGGCATGTGTTTTTTTGCCCTATTTATGACCGCTATCACAACTTCTACTTTTTTAATGAGATTAGGGATTCTCCGTTTAATTTCATCATTCGTTTTAGGATCTTTGAGTATATTATTCAGTGTGTCTATCGTAGGCTACCACTTATTATTTTCACCTTCCGGATATGTTTTGTTGGCTACACGAGCATTACCGGTAGACTCAAAATATATAACCCAATTATCTACCCATTGGAGATACAATTGTCGTCCATTGTCATCTTTTTCCCAATTGACTCCTCGTCACTCGGCTTCATTACTGTGGATTGCTGTTCTGTGGATTTCGCCCCCATGGTTTGCGCTTGATCATCATTATCATCAAACTCAAATCCTGATGGAGTAAATTGTTCGTAATTTCTAGCACCTTCTGCAGCGTCGTCATCACTGTCGTCATCATTAACTGGTGCCTGGTTAAACTGTTTGTTAATTCTACCGCCTTCTGTAGCGTCGTTATCACTGTCGTCATCATTTTTAGGAATCCTTTGTACAACTGCAGAGGCATGAATTGTATTAACCTTTCCCAATAAATTATCGGTTGAACTTATTTCATCTGTATGATTGCCTGCCATTGCCTGCAATTGCACAGCTTGTGGACTGCTATTAACCATTCCCTGGTAAGCTTTAAACTGCTTCACCTGCGGACTATTATTAGCCATCTCCCTCAAACTTCTCATTTGCATGGCCTCAGGTCGGTTATTCTCAAACTTCGATACAGACTCACCTTCACCTTGCTGTTTAGGAGAATTGTTGGCAATAGTATTGGAGCATAGAGCAGTTAAGCATAGCGAAGCGTTATAATAAGCGTTATCCTTCAAAGCATTGTTAGCATAATCCGGTTTAAATTCCGAATTATTCTATTTACTACTCTTTTCAATTCGTCTCTGATGATCTTGCACTAGCTTGAAGGCTGTTTGCTTACCAATTTCATCCACCATGTCAAAACCACTTTTGTTCGTCATCATAACTTTTCTAAACTCACTATAAGCGGCAGCGAATTTTTCATATTTACTTTCCCCAAACCAAGCACCAATTTCAATATTTTTTAATTGCTGAGATTCATCTCCCCAATAACTACTGTGTAAGTAGTCCTTTTTCATATTCTCAACAGCTTGGAGAACTTTACTCTTTTGTAAGAGTATGACATGATATGATGAAATAATTTCTTTTGGATAGGACTCAGCGAATGTCTTCACTTTTTCATTGTAATGATCGACAAATGCTTGAGCAATATTCGAATTGCTTCCTAGATTTTTAATGCTACTCATTAGTTCTTGCTGCAGGTATTTTTTTCCCTTGTCGGCATGTGTCTCTAGTTCCTTTTCGGGTTTAAGTGACTCTCCCAATGAATTGAAAGCATTATATATTTCAACCCAATTACATCTATTGTCAATGAATTGATTGTAAAACTGCAAATTTGCTAATGCAACATTATTAAATTTTACAGATTCAGAGGGGTTCTGATTATCATTATTATAAACTTCTACTCTTCCAGCTTCTGCAGTTTTGATCACGTCAATTGTTTCTTTCTTTTCTTTCTCCTCGAATCTATGACTGTAGTCTAAATCTAATAATTGTTCAATTGTAAGTCCTTTAGCCTCTTCTTTAACGGATGGATCAATCTGTTCATCTAACATTTTTCTATCGGCAAGGGCAGTTTTTCCCATGTCCGGATCGGATTTTTTAGTATTAGAAAATTCGAATTGGCCAAGAGATTTTTTACCAAGAGTCAGACTAAACTGTTTCCGGAAGAAATATAGGGCGGTGGCCACAATATCTAGATAAGCTCCAACTTCAGCTTCTCCTTTAATATCATAGATAAATCCAGAGTCTTCTTTGATTTTCTTCTCAGATGGGAGTTCTTCTAATGGGAAGTCTTTAGTGTAACCGATCTCAGTATTCATATCGAATTTACCTGCAGCCCTTAAAAGTAAAGCTAAAGCAATAAGAAGCTGGCTTCCTCCTTGAATACCCCCAAATACACCCCCTTCAACTTTGGCGGGAAATTTCGTTAAGGCATTAAGTATAATTGAGTTTTTGGCACTGTCTAATTCTATAGTAGCTGCTATTTCATTTGCAAATTGAAGTCCGTACTCGATATAGATTCCAAAAATTGCTGAAACGGCAGGAAAAACTGGAATTGCGGCGCTCAATTCGTACCTGGAGCTAGACCAATTATCTCCAAGTATTTCACTTATTTTATTCAATGGGTTAGGCATTTTCATCTCAGCCTTACCCGAAGTAATATGGTAATCTGGAGAAATAGATTTATTGAAGCTTAAGCCCACATCACCTTCAATTTCTCCTGTACTTTCAACCCCAAGATATTTAGGTAAGTTAAGGCTAATTGAACCATGCGCATTTACTTTTAAACCACCTCCTTTATCTTTTGCAATTTTATATTCTTTGGGTTTGAGACTAAATACTTTTACGTTAAACTCATTGCCTGAAGCATCTGTCTTTAATTCTTCAAAATCAATACCCTCTTTGCTGATAGCAATATTCTTTCCCGTAAAGGTTTTCTCGAAGCCATTAATACCAACACTTAAACTAAGCTCATTAGCATTAATTTTTTGTTCTTTCGAGTTGAAGCTAAATTTTTTAGCTTCAACTTGCTGGCCTAATAATTCGAATTTTAAATTACCCTGATCTATCGAATAGTACTTTTCACCTTCAGGGCTCCAGTGGATTTTTACGTCACCACTTGTTTGAAAATTATCCAATCCAAGAGGAGATTCTTTCGTATTGAACTGATAAGTAGTTTCGCCCTCGAATGCATTCAATTTTTTAGAATAGGAAATACTAGTTTTCTTCAGACTAAAAAAACTATAATCGATATCAGGCAGCTCGCCTTCAATTTTTTCGTAATCAAATTTATTTTCAGTGATAGAAACACCTGATACAGAAAGTGCAATAGTGTTGTCAAAAATGTCAATGATACCTTTAGCTTCCTGAACGGAGAATTTCTGTGCACTGTAATTATATGCTATGCCGTTTAGTTTTAGGTTCAGCCCACCAATATTCGCTTCACTTCTGCCATTCTTAATCTTAATGTTCTCAATATTATTTTTATCATCTACTCGAACTGTGACCCTGCCTTTAGCATTTGCAAGACTGCCAATGGTCAGATTCAGTTCTCCTTTCACTTCTATCGCTTGTCCTTTGAAATATTTGATCGTAGGGTCGATAACTTGTATGCCCATTTGTGTGTCAATTGCTCCACCAATTTTCCCCTCTAGCCTTTTAAAATCCGTTATCCCTTGCTTAATCGAAGTGTCGTAGGCTTTTACTGTAATTTTGCGACCGAGAACTTCTAGTGACCCTGAAGCTTCCGCAGCAATAAATTCATTGAGTTTATAATCATAGCTGAATTGTGACATTTCAAATACAACTCCACCCATTTCAAAATTGCAAGATCCTCCATCTATAGTGATATTGCTTAAATCACCTTCACTACTGAATTCAATTGTAACTTTTCCATTGGAGGTTAAAATGCCTGAAATGGATAATTCAAGTTTACCTGCAAACCAATATTTGCCGGAAATAAGATTGAAATTAGCTTCTGGCTTAATGACTGAAAATCCTAAGTTAGTGTCAAAATCTGACCCTACTTTAGGGCCAGATTTAGTAAGTCCTTTATCCGCAGCATTTATATCATCTGATTCAGATATGTACAATAGGTTTACTGATGGAGGATAAGTGCTTTTGTATGTTTTAACTAGCTCAATTAAAGTACGGTAGTCGCCAAATGCTGTATGGAAGATACTTCTATTTATAACTGGGTCACCAATAAAGGTTTCCATTCTAATTTGAAGGTCTTTATATTTACTAATGATTTCGGGGAAATTACTGGTGGTTTGATTTAAAAACTTGAAAACGGACACTCTTTTTAATTTTTCGTTTTCGTCTTGTTTTTCCCCTGAAGCTTCTGCTATGGCATGCCGTTCTAGCCAGGTTCTAGCCAGTGGCTTTAATTCTTTTAATAGCAACTGTTTCTCGACCACATCATTAGATTTATTGAATTCTTCGGCCTTTCGAGATAACTGAGAGTAAGTGCTTTCGATCCCAATGAACCGATTAAATCTTGCGGCCAAAGTCAGCTCGCCTTGAAGTTTTATTTGGGACTCTTCACCCATATTAGTACCACTTTTTTTAAGTTCATCCACTTTTTTCTTATGAGTTTCAGATTTCGGCTCTACTTTTTTTTCTGCCTTGATATTGTCTTCGTCAATTGTATCCACTAAATCAAAGGAATCTTCATCAGATGACTTTTCTTTGTTTTGTAATTGAGTCGTCTTTGTAGTATTGCCGGATTCTGAAAAAACCGATTCTCGTTTGATAGGCATATTAAGAGCCTTTGCTCCCATTACATCCGCTTCCTTCTCAAGACCTACATCATCATTTATATCCACTTTCCCCTTCATTTGCATAGTAGGCTTTACGCGTCCCTGCTTTTGCTGAACTACATGCCAGGCTTCATGGGGCAAATGTTTTTCTTGTCCCGGTCCTAAGTGAATGTCAGTGCCTTGGGCATAGGCCTGAGCTTGCAACTGTGCTGGCTTATCGGAGTTTCGATGCACCTCTATGTCATCCATGGAATAACCAGATAAGTTTTCCATGCCTGTTTTTAAATTATCAGGTAGACCCTTGTCGTTTTCTTTCTTTTGAATAGGTTGCTGTTGTTGAACAAAATTGTTGTTCGTCACCGCTTGCAATTGAGCAGTTTGTTTAGCCTGTGAGCTCTTGTTAGCCATGTCCTGAATAGCTCTCATTTGTGAAACTCTAGGACTAGTGTTAGCCATATCTCGCAATTTTCTGTGAGACACCACCTCAGGTCTATTATCAACAAACTGAAAAGTAGACTCACCACTGCTCTGCATCTGAGATCCACCATTGGAAACCGATTGGCTTTTATTCTCTTGTGTTTTGTTAGTGTGAGTATTCATGAATGTTTAAATATCCTAGTTATCTTACTATAAGTTAAAACAATTTTCAATTTAAGTAAATTCTGTTGATTATAAAAAGTGTCATTACAAAAATCAAGTGCTTGTGTAGGCTTTCGGTGATTCTTGCAACAAATCTGAAATCAAACTTAGATGATGCATTTGCCAGTTGATTTCAGTCAATGATATATTTCCCAATGTCCGGATCGTTATATAGAAAACGACTTTGAAAACATACATTTTCTAAAAAAAGCACTGTAGGGGTGATTACAACTTTGCTGATATATAGAAAATATGAGATTGCGGGTGGATCTATTATAAATATGAATAAATTTAGCTCGATAAAGGCCTTTAAAAGATGAAGCAATATTATCTCAAAATATGATATTATTGATGGTATTTATATAGAATTTGGTAAGAAAGGTATAATAGTTTAATCATGAATTTTGTTGATAGATCTATAATTTATCGCTTTCATCAAGAGCGAATTGAGATGTTCGGTGAGGGTACAAGTGCGGCCCTT
>JBDNGV010000673.1:0-4594 GCA_041689125.1 Daejeonella sp. | reverse complement strand
CTGAAAATCCTGAAGGCGGGATTGAACAACCTTAACAAGTAAACCCTGTCAATACGAACCCTGTCAGCCATACGAACCCTGTCAGCCTTCAAAAGGCTGACAGGGTTTAAAAATAGGCTGACAGTGTTAGTAGGAGGGTTAGCAACAACCTCCTCTAGGAACACAAACCTCTGCTTCTGCAGGTTTAGCGGCAAAGACACTAATACTGAATATTCCAGTATTTCCCGTTTTGAATGCCACAAGTTCTTCAGGTGAAAGGTAGTTTTTCAGAATATCATCAGGAATAATTATTGGCTTTTCCTTTTGTATCCTCATATCCGTAAATCCGTTGATTTTGATTAATTCAAGATATGTTTCCTTTTGAATAGCCCCTGAAACACAACCGGCATACATCTCGGCCGCATTTTTAAGCTGTTCGGGAAGTTTACCACTGAGTACCACATCAGAAATACTAAAATGTCCACCCGGTTTCAGAACCCTGAATATTTCCTTAAAAACATTGTTCTTATTTGGAACAAGGTTGAGTACACAATTGCTCACTATTACATCTGCTGAGTTAGATGTTACAGGCATATGTTCAATATCACCCTGACGAAATTCGACATTGTTAAAGCCCAGATTTTCTGCATTCTGCCTTGCCTTATTGATCATAGCTTCGGTAAAATCTATTCCAATAATTTTTCCATTTTCTCCGCTTTCAGATCTCGCAATAAAGCAATCATTTCCGGCCCCTGATCCCAGATCGATCACCACATCACCTTTTTTGATTGCTGCAAACTGGGTTGGCAAACCACATCCCAGACCCAGATCAGCATCCGGACTATAGCCTTTCAGATCAGTGTAATCATCGGTCATGATATTGTATACTTCAGTACTGCATCCACCGGCACCACAACATGAGCTCTCATTGGTAGATTTATCCTGTAAGGCAATCTCACTGTATTTTTGTCGGACGAGTTCTTTGATTTCTGTTTCAGTTTTCATGATATTTCATTTATACTATTGTAATATTGCGATAATTTATTTTAAAAATTTTTAGCAGCAGGTATCCGGATTTTTTAGGGCAGAAAGAAAGTTCCCAATCTCTTTTTCAAGTACTTTCCAGGTTTTTGGATTAATGCAATAGCATACGCTGGTACCTTCAACAGTTCCTTGTATTATCCCTGAATTTTTCAATTCTTTGAGATGTTGTGAGATGGTGGCTTGGGCTAAACCAAGCTCTGTAACCAAGTCGCCACAAATGCAAGTATTCGCTTTCATTATTTCTTGCAGGATTGCAATACGAGCCGGATGTGCTAAGGCTTTCAGTAATTGAGCCAGATGGTTTTGCTCAGCTGAGAAGATTTCTGATTTTGTTAGTCCCATAATTAATTGCAATATTACGATTAATATTTTAGTTATTAAAAAAAATAACTGTCATTTGACTTAATTAATTCAAATTAGGAAGAAGAATTACGTGTAAAAGTATTTATTTTTTCCTAGAAACGAAGCGTAATACCTTTCTATATAATTCATCCGGGAGGAATGGCTTTACAACTATGTCATTGATCCCGCTAAGTTTAATCTCATCTATAATCTCATTTGGTAAATTGGCTGTTAGAGCAATTATTGGTAGATTTATTCCCTTTTCCCTCATTTTTCTGCTAGCCTCATAACCATCCATTATGGGCATATGAAGGTCAATGAGAACAAGGTCATGTTTCGCAGGATCAACCATGTTGAGAGCCTCGAGTCCGTTTTTTGCTGTTTCAATTTTAGCGCCCCAGCGCTCCAGAAATTTTTGGGCTACCAAAACATTAATTGGATTGTCTTCGGCTAATAATACCGTGATTCCACTTAATAAATTGTTATCATCGTTAGGGAGGGTCATATTAGCTTCTTGTTCTTCGGGTTTTTGTAAATTTTTCTCAAAAGTCTGGCTAAAATAAAAATTTGAACCTTTACCTTCTTGACTTTCACGTTGCAAGCTTGAATTCTGTAGTTCCAGAATCTTTTTACTGATTGCAAGTCCTAAACCTGTTCCTCCAAAACCACGTGAAGTGGAGGAATCAGCCTGTGTAAAGCGCTCAAAGATAAGTTTTTGTTTTACCTTTGAGATACCTATTGCGGTATCTTTTACACTAAACTGAAAGGTAATGTGATTTTCAGTTTCTTTAATTTTTAAAACATGTAGTAGCACTTGCCCTCGTTCAGTAAATTTTATTGCATTATGAAGCAGGTTACTCAGAACCTGGGATAGCCGTGTCGGATCTCCAAAAATTCTTGTATTTAAGGACTTTTCCAGTTACAAATTTAGAGAAATGCCTCTATCGCTTGATGAAACCTGAAGTCCACGGACGATATTTTGGGTAATTGATTTGGATATGCCTGCTTTACTATGATAAAAATTTGCAATATGCAACACCATTTTGAGGGTATCCGGATTTTCACTCAGATCAACTGTTTGGTATTGCCAATAGGGTATAAAATTTTCTTCTTTATCGCTAACTTTTCCATTTTTTGCCACCTTTTTACCATTATTAAATAAACTGTAGGCAGAATACATCTCGGGCACAATTATTCGGAGTCGCTCAGTAGTTTTAGGCAGGAGTACGGTAAGCTTATAGCTTGCATAACCATAGGAAGGGAGCCTATTGCCATTTAATTCATAATTTTACCATCTAAATGGAAAATTAACAATTTCGTACTTTAGGTTTTGAGTACTATTTGAATCTATAAATTAATTCCAATTGAATTGCCATTCACCATCTAATGGAATGATATTGGTTAAGGGAGAATGACGCAGATCAATTATTCGATTTTTAGCGTCTGAAACACCATCCTGATTGTTATGAGATCCATAGGATTTATAATAAGACAACAAAAGTAGTATTATATAAAAATACCTTAGGAATCTCATTGTTAACACTTGGTCATAGAAAATTGGAATTCTAAATACGATCAGGAATAATCAAAGATAAGGTTTAAAAAATTATTGCTGGGTTAATTTTATTTGCTAAATAATGTTCCGCAAACCTAATTATCAAACGCAGGAGATCCTTAGTTTAGATTTTTCTTCATGTTAAGGGATTTCAAACTGCAGAAATAGCAAAAGTCTTGAAAATTAGGCTGCCTTTTTTAACTGAATAATTCCAATTACATCCATTAGCTTCATGACCGGATATACCGGATCAATTTCAAACCATTTCTTTCCAAAATTCGCGCTATTGGGATAACGATGGTGATTGTTTTGGAATAATTCTCCGAGCATCAAAAAATCGAAAGGAGTGGTGTTCTTTGATTTGTCTTTATTATCGAAATTGGCATAGCCGTATTTATGCCCACACCAATTGACAATTGCACCATGTAAAGGTCCCATAAGATAATGGATTGGGAGTAGGCAATACATCCATTCTGAGCCTTTTGGAACAAATTCGATATAAAACCAAGTATAAGCTGCACCGAATAGGAGTCTGGAAGCGATTGAAGATCCAATCCGGTCGATAAGAGGCCATTCAGGATAATATCCCTGAAAGCGGGCTTCCGGATCTTTGGTTCGTTTTAAGTGATCACGAAAGGTAATGATTGTGGCTTTCATAAGTTTAAATACATCGGTAAAGAAATGCGGAGAGTGCGGATCTTTCTCAGTATCACTGTAAGCATGATGTTCTCTATGCATCATGGCGTAAGCACGGGGATTTAAAAAGGAAGCGCCTTCAAAAATGAAAGCCATAATATAAAAAACACGTTCCCAACCTTTAGACATGGTAAACATCCGGTGGGAGGCATAACGGTGCTGAAAAAAAGTCTGAAAAAACAGAGAAAGAAACCAATGTGCAATAAAAAAAATTAAAATAGCCATAAATAGTATTAGTATTAAACACAAGTAATGGCCACCTTTTAAGAGGTGATATTAGAACAAGTGGGGGTTAATTAGTTTAATAAATCAAAAAGTTCTAAATATTTCTTTAACAAATATATATTTATTCACAATAAAATGTGGTTTATTTCTAAAGATATAACAATCTTGTGATAATAATCATTTAGCCAAATACTGAAACTCTTTATTTTTGTTCTTTCAGCCAGAATATTCAGGTATTTCTTCCATAAACTTGTAGGATCTCCCTAAATAATCAATCTCACAGCAAAAATGTTGTAAACCATTGCTTACTAGCAACCATTGCACCTTATGGACGAAATTATAGCGTGCAATCTGGTCAAAAGTGTCCTGTGTGATTTTAATTGAGGGAGCTTTACATTCAACCAGCAGGATCTTTTCTCCATGCCTGTTAAAGAGCAAAATATCTGAGCGTTTTTGAAGGCTGTTCAATTTCAGTCCACCTTCGAGCCTGATCAATGAACGTGGGTATTTCTTTTCTTGGATCAGAAACTGAATAAGATGTTGCCTTACCCATTCTTCCGGCGTGAGGACCAGGTACTTTTTTCGGATTTCATCAAAAATATAGCTTGTATTGTTCTCTTCTTTAATCTTAAGGGAGTAGGATGGTAGATTAAGTGGGATAGGGCTGAACATTGGTGTAAATTTCACAAAATGATTTTAATCTGCATAATCTTCAGAGTATTAATTTGAAATTATTCGTGTCCGGGGAAAATT
>JBDNGV010000672.1:0-1282 GCA_041689125.1 Daejeonella sp. | reverse complement strand
TCCGTTCCAACTGACCGGTTTGTTTTGATAAATGGGCAATAAAATGTTGATTTTCAATCTCTAGATCATATCCTTCTCCCCTAACTTCCAGATCAGTTGTATATTCAGGTAATTCGGCATCAGGATTTCCATAGAAAACTAA
Source organism: Daejeonella sp. (assembly GCA_041689125.1). Classification (GTDB taxonomy): domain Bacteria; phylum Bacteroidota; class Bacteroidia; order Sphingobacteriales; family Sphingobacteriaceae; genus Daejeonella. The sequence goes on along the minus strand of JBDNGV010000672.1, from coordinate 1,140 downwards.
ATATTGACGTTTTTCACCTCCCTTGTTATCAGCCAAAAACATGACTTTACACAACCTTTCAGACCCTCTTCTTACTACTCCAAAAACCTGTGATGTAACTTCCTTTATTAAGCCATCATTAATTTCTGCCACACGAATTTCACGCGGAAGTGAACTGACCTGATCCGATCTGAAGCCTAATAATACTTCAACAGGTTCAGCTTGTCTTTGAATGCCGGCTTTTTCTTCAAGCCCGATAACTTTATAATACTTCCAGCCTTTTGCCCATACTCTCCAAGCAGCCGGAAGTGTGGATACAGTACTGAACTGACTTCCATTAACCAGTGGTTTACCCGGGTCTTCATATTCATTCTGAGCCTGAATACCAGTGTTTCGGATTGAATCACTTAGCGAGCGTACCATTCTAAAATCCTTCTCATCCCAAGCCCTCTGCAATAATTTCATTTTATCCTCAAAACTGTCGGAATGTTTTTTAAATAAATCGGTCTCGGTAGCAACGATTTGATTAACAAACTCTTCCACGTAACGATCATTTGAGCCCTTAGCAGAAAATGGAATTCCGAGACTTGCCATTCCCAATAATCCCATGCCTAAGAACTTCCTTCGCTTAATTGCATCTGAATTGATCGTGTTCTCACCGGAGTTTTCAGAAGAACTATCATGATGGATTTGAATTGCTAATGGATTTGAATTGCCATTTTTCATTTATAAGGTATTTAATATGTTATTAACTTGAGCGAAAATGCTAAGCATTTCTAATCATTAATTATATTCCTAATTTAGTACGACACTCATCGGTCATTAAGTTGGAGTTCCACTCAGGATACCAAGTTTGTTCTACCAACACTTTACGCACCCCCGGAACTTCCAAAAGGGCTCCGGTTATAGTTTTAGATACTGTTCGATGTACCACACTGGATCCCCAAATAAAGAAGCTCGACAATGGTCTTCCTCTGTGCGGCATCGTCATTAATACTTTGACCACTCCGTCCTCTACCGATAAATTATAGATATAACCCAGCTCTACTAGGTTAACATTAGAGATATACATTTGCTGATCAATGCAGCTTTTCAAAGCCTCCCATAAAACTGCTTTTGAAATCGGGCTATCTTGTGCCTCTCCTGCTCTGGCCAGTGCCC
>JBDNGV010000671.1:0-5397 GCA_041689125.1 Daejeonella sp. | reverse complement strand
TTTTGCAGTTTTTTTAATATCATGTGCTTTCCCAGCTAAATGAATGATTATATCTGATCCTATTATTTGATTTGCATCTAAAATACGATTGTAAGTAGCTATTTCAACATCTGCATCTTTATGAAGATATTTTATCAAATTTGAACCTACAAAACCACTAGCACCAGTAATTAATATTTTTAAATTGTTTTTCATTATAAAGATTCAAGTACATTTAAATACTTTTTAATTACTTTATCTTTTGTGTAATATTTCTGAATAATTTTATAACCATTTTGTCCAAGATCGTTTTGTTGATTTTTATCTTTTACAAGCAATTCAATTGATTTTACAAAGTTTTCATTTCGATTTTCTGTGATGAGTATTGAGCAGTTTAATTCAACAAGAAAATTATACAAAGGAGTATTCTTACCTGTTATAACTATCATGGGTTTTGCACAAGCCATTATAGTATAAACTTTAGAAGGGAAACCTTCCTCTTCCATTTCTTTACTAATAGAGATAAAGTGAATGTCTACGTGAGAATTTAAATATGGAATCAATTCCCTTTCTTGATAAGGTAAAATCTTTATATTATCAAGATTTAGGGTTTTAACTGCATTTATTAAATACTCCTTTTGTACACCCTCACCAATAATCCAAAACTCAATATTTGTTTCACGTAACTTATCTGCGGCATACAAAACTGGCTCCCAATCTTGATAAAATCCAATATTACCAGCATAGAGTAATTTGACCTTATTTGTACTATTTAAAAAAAAAGCTGGAAGCCTATTCGTATCAAATATTGGCTTATAAAGATCTGTATCAACAAAATTTGAGATAATTTTTAATTTATTTCTATTTTTAAATCGGCCTACAATTTGATTGTAAAATACCTGATCAATAGTTACAACTGCATCTGCATTATTATAAACAAATTTTTCTAACCATTTTAAAGTATTTATAATTAAATTAGACTCTAATCCTCCCTTTTTAATTAATAAATCGGGATAGATTTCCTGAACATTATAAATAAACTTAGCTCCTTTAATTTTTGCAATTAAAATAGAAATAAAACCAATACTTAGTGGTGGAGAAGGACTTAAGATGAAATCAATCTTATTCAAAGAAAGTCCGAGAAAAAATGAGACAATATGCCAATAAACAAAAGAGAATATTCTAAATAAGGTATTTTTGTACTTTTTCATCGGAACATGCATTACACGTATCCCATGAAAATCACTTTCAAAATAAATGCCAAATAGTTTTTTCGATAATGGTTGCTTTTGAAGTGAATTTTCAACAATATTATAATGTGGGGTAGTAGATAAAACAACTACATCGTATTCTGCTTGTTTAAACCCTAACGCTATATCATTATAAAGATATGCTGTAGAAACTCCATCTGGGCTAAAAACAATCGAATGAATTAACAATTTTTTCTTCCTCACTCGCTCCAAACCGTTCTTTTAATATAGTCTGTATAACTTAATATAATTCGCACCATTTTTTCAGAAACATTAGGCATAGAATAATCATAAACAGGTCTAAAGCTTCTCTCAGTTCCTCTTTTTTGCGATTCCAATTGTACCAATGCTTGCATAATTCTTTCTGGATTTAATCCTACCATCATTACAGAAGCTTCTTCCATTGCCTCTGGACGTTCATGAGCTTCTCGAATATTTAGGGCTGGAAAATTAAGAGTTGAAGATTCTTCAGAAATTGTACCACTATCAGACATTACCGCAAAAGAATTCATTTGAAGAGCGTTGTAATCATTAAAACCCATAGGTTTTAAAAACTGAACTTCAGGCCTCATTTGAATCTGCTTTAGGTCAATCATTTTTTGGGTTCGTGGATGGGTACTTACAATAATAGGATATCCATACTTCTCAGCAATTAAATTCAAACTTGTCATTAATCCTTGAAAGTTTTTAGGATTTGTAATATTCTCTTCCCTATGAGCAGAAACTACAAAGTATTTATATTTCTCTAAGTTCAATTTTTTTAGCACTTTCGACTTGTTAATGTCAGGAAGATAATGATGGAGTACTTCAAACATGGGTGATCCAGTTTTAATAATCCTGTCTGCGGGTAACCCTTCTTTAAGAAGGTATTCTCTTGCAATTGAACTATATGTTAAATTAATATCCGAAACATGATCTACGATTTTCCTGTTAGTTTCTTCCGGAACTCTTTGATCAAAACAACGATTTCCTGCTTCCATATGGAATATCGGTATATGTCTTTTTTTTGCAGGAATTGCACATAAGCAACTATTGGTATCTCCTAGAACTAAGAAGGCATCAGGCTGCTCACTAGATAATAATGGATCAATTTTAATTAAAATTTGACCTACTGTTTCTGTAGCTGTGGAACCTGCAGCATTTAAAAAAAAATCTGGGGTACGAATTCCTAAGTCATCAAAAAATATTTGATTTAATTCGTAATCATAGTTTTGTCCTGTATGTACTAAAATGTGCTCAATAGCAGGGCTTGCATCAAGAGCGGCCATCACTCGAGATAAACGAATAATCTCTGGGCGTGTACCCACGACTGTCATTACTTTAAGTCTTAAACTCATAAATAAAAGTGGTAGTTGTGAGGAGAAATTTAATTTAATTACACAGTTTCAAAAAATGTATCTGGATCTTCGGGATTATAGTATTCATTTATCCAGAATATAGTAAACAGTTCGGTGTCTCCTGTATTTTTTATATTATGTGAAAACCATATTGGCATATCTACATAGGAAGGATTATCACCTGAAAGATAAAAATCAAAAACTTCATGGGTGCCGATTCTCCTTAATTGAATTAGGGCTTTCCCTTTAATTACAGCGAATCTTTCAATCTTGCGTGTATGAAAATGATTGCCTCTAGTGATGCCTGGAAGAGTTGTGGAAAAAGAAACCTGCCCTCCAATTTCCAATCGAATGATCTCCGTGAAACTACCCCTTGGATCAGTATGCTGGGTGAACATTACCGGATATTTGTTCCCGATATCCTCATAACAACGATAGGTATTGAAGAGATTCAATTCAAATTTATTGTTAAAAGAAGGGATAATCCCCTTATTAGAATAATTTTTTTTGTACTTTTCTAGTAAATGTAGGATTTCAGAAACCTTGTTTACTGAAGTATGCGGAACTTGAAAATCAGGCTGGAAAACATCACTTTCAATTGCTTTTAATATAACATCGACTAATTCTCCTACATAAATTAACTTTAAATCCACGTCCACATCAATCATTGGTGTTTCACCATTAGCAATCTGATGACAGAAAGTGGCAACCACTGAATTATAATAAGGATTCCCGAATGGGCCGAAAACATTCGGAATAATCATTCCGGTAAATGGCTTATTATTTTTCTTTGCCCAATTTGTAAAAATTTCTCTTCCATCTTTTTTTGATTTCCCATATAAATTATCTCTCTCTTCTTGAGAAGATGAAGACATGATTATATGTGCAAAACTATTTGTTCGTTCAAGTGAAGCGACTAATTTTTGAACTAATTCGATATTCGTTTGATAAATTATTGCAGGAACATGATGTCTATTAATTGCTGCCAAGTGGACTATTACATCACATTTTGAAACAAATAAATCTAATTCTACTTCATTTTCAAAAAAATCTTTTTTAAATTCAACTCGTTCAAACTGCTTTTTATATAACCCTAGTGTGTTATATAAATGAGTTCCAACAAAACCAGCTTGACCAGTAATTCCAATTTTTAACATCTAATTCTCATTAATTAGGAAATAGTTCAATTTAAATCGATAATTATTTTCAATTTCCAAAGAAAATTAATTTTCTCTAATATATGAAAATTGGTTCCAGAAAATTATTTCCGAATGCCTAACAATTAAGTTTAACCTAATATATTATTAATATCTTCTCCAAAAACTTCTTTGCGTATAAAAGGCAAGTCTTTAAGTAGCTTAACCATACCATCAACCCCTAACTGTTCTGTATTATGTGAATGATAGTCCTCAATTACTGCAATTTTTTCTTCTCCTTGAGAAAAATATTGTGCATAATTTAAGTCTCGATTATCCGCTGGAATTCTGTAAAAATTACCCATATCCTCTGCCTTACTCATTTCTTCACGAGTGCACAAGGTTTCATATAACTTCTCTCCATGTCGAGTACCTATAATTTTAATTTCATTATCTACTTCACAAACCTGTTTTAGTGCTTGAGCCAAATCTCGAATAGTCCCAGCAGGTGCTTTATTTACAAATAAGTCTCCAGAGTTCCCATTTTCAAATGCAAACAAAACTAATTCTACCGCTTCATCTAACGACATTAAAAAACGTGTCATGTTGGGGTCTGTGATTGTTAAAGCTTGCCCAGATTGCAATTGTTTCACAAACAAAGGAATTACTGATCCTCTCGACGCCATTACATTACCGTATCGAGTTAAACAAACTGTAGTTTTTTTGGCATTTCTAGCAGCAGCAATTGCTACTTTTTCCATTAACGCTTTTGAAATACCCATAGCATTAATAGGATAAGCTGCCTTATCAGTACTCAAACAAATTACTTTTTTTACTTGGTGAGCTATTGCAGCATCAATTACATGTTGAGTTCCAAAAACATTAGTCTTTGTTGCTTCCATCGGAAAAAATTCGCAAGAAGGCACTTGCTTTAATGCTGCAGCATGAAATACATAATCAACACCTGCCATTGCACGTTCTACACTATTATAATCTCTAACATCTCCAATATAAAATTTTAATTTATCATTTTTTAAAGCAATTCGCATGTCTTCTTGTTTTTTCTCATCCCGAGAAAAAATTCGTATTTCTTTAAAATGATCTGTATTTAAAAATCGTTGTAAAACCGCATTACCAAAAGAGCCAGTTCCACCCGTAATTAGAAGTGTTTTATTTTGTATTTGCATTATAATAATGATTTAAAAATATTATTTTTTTCAAATTGAGAAGGGTAATTTATTAAAACAGCTTTATAAGGCCCTTTAAAAACGAATAAACTACCTGCAGCAACACCTATTATTCCATATTTATCAACTACTTTCTTTATGTCTTCTAATGAACCGGCACCCCCTAAAACAGTTAAGGGTATATTTATTTTCTCCGCAATTCGATCAATCAAGTTAAAATCATATCCCTTCATCATACCATCATTATCGATTGAATTGAGAATAATTTCACCTGCGCCTAATAATTCTACCGTTTGTACAAATGTAATTGGATTAATTCCTGTTGACTTTTTTCCATTGTGTGTATAAACTTCATACCCTCCAAGTAATTTTTTTTTCACATCTAACACTACTATTACACTTTGTGAACCCACACGTTCTGAAATATCTGAAATCAAATTAGGATTACTAACAACTGAAGAGCTTAAAGCAATTTTTTCTATCCCTAAACCAAAAATTTTTTGAGCTT
>JBDNGV010000670.1:0-3790 GCA_041689125.1 Daejeonella sp. | reverse complement strand
TTGAATTTCTCATCGAAATGAAAAATACTTTGTCCCCAGTCCACATTTGTTTTAATCACAATGGCAGTGGTCTCTCTGAACCAGTACTCACCACTCAGATTAATAACGGGAATACGATGTTTATTTGCATAATCATGTGCTGCCTTAATCTGCAAGCCATCATCATTTTGCTTATCGCCAACAGCCCCAAATAATTTATAATTCAGCTCCCTTACATTAATTAAAACTGCTGTGAGATTCCTACTTAAACTGATAATTTCGCCACCATCCGGCACAAATTCAGAAGCTGTTGCTCTGATGATATAGGTTCCATGACCACCATCGCCAATTTGATAATACCCTCCTGTTTGCACAACATTGCCAGCCTTAAGGGCAGTGCTTTCTTTCAATTCTGTTAAATTGGAATAAAACAGAATATTTTCACCTTCCTTAATCGGGGATATGGAATTACCTGCACCGGCTTGAACGTTGGATGCCAGCAATCCGAGGCCTGTAAGGCCAAAACTGCTTAAGACCTTACGCCTGCTTAATTTATTTGCCATAAAACACTATTATATTATTGTTTTAATCTGTCAGTTTGTTCTTATAAGTTTCAGGAACCCAAAAGATATTGACAACAATTCCAATGGCAATTAATGACAAAGGATAAACAAGCCCAACAAAAGGAGAAAGGGCAAATCCAATCACCACAGAAGATTTGATAAGTTCCGTTATAACGGGGGTAGATCCACCAATTGCGCCATTTCCAACATTATATACAAATCCCATACTGGTATAACGAATTTGCGTAGGGAACATTTCCATCAAGAAAGCACCCATTGGACCATAAACCATGGTACCCGAAATGGTCAGCATGAATACCAGACCGATGAATATTATCGTAGTTTGGGTATCTATAATCTGGATGGTAGCCAGGCGTTGGGGATTTCCAAGTTCCAGAAATAAGTAAAACATGATCGGAATTACAATCAGTCCCAGAATCATTCCCGGCAACATCACTTTCTTCCTTCCAATGCGGTCGCTAAGTGCACCGAAAATCTGGAAGAATGGACTTGCTAAAAGAATACCAGCCGCCATTATTAACAATGCCGTTGTATCAGGCAACTTAACAGTTCTCTGCAGAAAGAACAATGTAATAATCTGATTGACCTGCATAATTGCACTTTGGGCTGCATTACCACCAAAAACAGCACCTAAAATCAGACCGATATTCTTCTTGGTTTTGAACGTTTCTTTCACAGGTGATTTACTGGTCTTACCTTCGCTTTTAAGCTTGGCAAAAACCGGACTTTCATGAAGTCTGCGGCGGATGTAATAACTGGCTATTACCAAAATAGCACTGAAAAGGAATGGAATTCTCCATCCAAAAGAGTTGAAACTCTCTTCTGTCATCAAACCTTTGGTAGTTAAAACCACCACCAAACCCAAAATTAATGCAAATGAGGAAGTTGTTTGAATAAATCCTGTATAGAATCCTCTTTTATGTTCTGGTGAATGTTCTGCAACATAGATTATAGCTCCTGAATACTCGCCGCTGATTGCTAAGCCCTGCAGCAGCCTGAGTATTAAAAACAAAATCGGCGACACCCAGCCTGCCTGAGCGAATGTTGGTATACAGCCAATTAAAAAAGTAGCACCTCCCATTAGCAGTAGGGAAACCAGGAAGGTGTGTTTACGTCCAACTTTATCTCCAAAATTTCCGAACAATAAAGATCCAAATGGTCTGATCAGATAGGTTGTTGCAACAATACCCAATGTTTCAACAAAATTATTCCCACCTGCAGGGAATAATTGCATGGATAATATATTAGCCATAATCACGGCCAACAAAAGATCATACCATTCAATAAGAGTACCCACTGATGATGCAACAATTACCAAGAGTAGGTTATTCTTTTTTTCTGGGTTTACATTAGCATCATTTGCTAATTCGGGCGAGGTAGAAACAGAAGTCATTTATAATTTTTAAAATAGGTAATTGAAATTGGATTCAAATTAGAAATTTTTTATTTAGAATACAGAAGTTGTGCGTATTTAATCTGCTACCGGAATCAGTTTGTCAGGTAAAAGATTTTGCATCCTGGTTTCAAAAGTTAAGAAATACAAATATTATCAAATGATGCTGGTAATTACGACCCAAAATGGGTCGCATGTTTATAGAAATTTTGTAAAAACATAATCAAAAGAACTTCAAAGGCAATTTTAAAGAATCTAGATTTTAACAGTAGACTTATGATATGTATTCACATCCTGAAAATGATAATACTAACTCGTGGTGCAGACCGATTAGCTAAGTTAAGTATTTATGGGATGTGACTGACGAACTTTACTAGCATATCGCCAAGGTAAATTCGTAAGTCTTCCATCAAACTACTCTTCCCTTCTCAAGTTTTAAGGAATGTGTGATGCAGTTAGGCATTTCATGCTGATAGTGGCTGACGTAAATGAGACTCAGATTGCTGATAGAGCAAATCTCATCAATTAGATTTTTAAACTGTTCCTGTTGCGAAAAATCAAGTCCGAGACAGGGTTCATCTAAAATCAAAAGAACTGGATTCTTGACCATTGCCCTGGCCAGCATGCAAATTCGCTGAACACTAATCGGAACATTACGAAACATCATACCGGCATAATCTGCGATCTGAAGAAGTTTCATCCAGCGCAGAGAAGTTTCGGCTTTTAATTTGCTTGAAATTCGAAACAGACCCAACGTGTCATCAAACCCTGATTCTATAACCTGAAGGCAAGAGTTTCCTGTTGGAAAATATTGGAACAACTCAGGCGAAACAAAGCCTATCTTCCTTTTTATCTCCCAGATACTTTCACCAGTGCCTTTACGCTGATCGAAAAGCGTAATTTTATTGGCAAATGCCTGCGGATTATCCCCATTAATCAGGCTTAATAAAGTTGATTTTCCTGCACCATTATGTCCGATCAACATCCAGCGCTCCCCTTGCTTCATTTGCCAGTTTACCTGATCAAGAATCAGTTTATCGCCATACTTAATGCTGACATCTTCCATCCCAATAATAGTTTGATAAAGAGGCCATGGCGAATATGAAAGCAGTTCAGTCAATCCATCCCGATTGATCTTTTCTGTTGTGCTTAGGTATAAATTTTCAGGGTGAAACTGATCTGAAGGGCCATTACTGATTATTTTACCATTTTCAAGAACCGCCACATGAGTTATTGCCTCTGGTATTTCTGCAGGAGTGGTTGCCATAATTATACTGATTCCCGAGTCAGAAATTTCGCGGATGAGTTCGTTGAAATCCTGACGTGTAGCCACGTCGAGCCCATTTAAAGGATTATCGAGTAATAATAATAATGGATTTCTGATCAATGCTGCAGCAATCAGCAAGCGCTTTGTCTCACCATTGGATAGTTTGATTAATTGCTTATCAAGCAAAGGCAGGAGTTTCAAACGCTCGGTAACCCTTTGAAAAGACCAGTCACCTGTTGATTGTACAACTTTTATAGCTGAAAGATAATTTGCAACAGTATCTGCATCTTCAGAATCACAGGAATTAAAACGCTGCTGATAATAGAAGTCGCCGGTATTGGAAAGATTTCGAAATTCATGCCGAGCAGATACCTGCGCCATCAGTTTATACCTATTAAAAAAGGGATCATCCTGATGCTGCTGATTAATATGCCTGTCAAAATACGGATAGCTTGCTTCCCCTCTTGCCATGGAGGCCTTACCCATAATAAAATCTAAAAAAGTACTCTTTCCGGAACCACTCTTTCCAAGCAAAGCCCAGTTTTGACCTTTTTCTAGGTCAAAATC
>JBDNGV010000669.1:0-2923 GCA_041689125.1 Daejeonella sp. | reverse complement strand
ATTAAAAGATTTTTAGTTTACTTGTTATCTTGTAATCTAAGTGAAATTTTCATCGTTTTTCTTTATGGGTTATTAAACTTCCCGTTTTCGATTCTTTCGCTACAAATTCTCTTCCTAAACCTCGTTACTGATATTTTTCCGGCCCTTGCTTTGGGCATGGGCAAAGGCAATAAGTTAATAATGAAAAATCCGCCCCGAAATCCAAAGGAGCCTATTGCGGTTAAAAAAGATTGGATCAATATAGTAGTCTATACTTTATTATTAGCAATGCCTATCATGGCTGTAACCTGGTATTGTAGTTAATATTTAAAATTTGATCCGAAAATTTGCAACAATATAACTTTCTTTAGTCTTGCTCTATCTCAACTTTTGCACGTGTTCAATCTTTCTTCACGTAAAATCTCTTTCTTAAAAAATGAGATTACCCGTAATAAATTTGTTTGGGCCGCTTTGCTATTATGTATCATAATCATTTTAGTTTTTTATTGGGTTAACCCGCTAAAAGAAATACTTGCCCTTCAAAAGCTCAATACTACTATGTGGTTGATAATAATTGCTGCCAGTATTGCTCCGGTTGTTTTGATTCAAACATTAAAAAGAGGTTTTAAAATTGTTGATTAATAATAATAATTCAGGAATTGGCTCATTTTGATTTCATAATATCTGGAAAAGGTATTAATACAAAAATAATATCGGTAACGTGTAAATAGGTGCCCTGTTTCTAGGCATGATTATTGGATATGTCTGTCCAAAATACAGAGTAGCAATAAACAATTTAATAAAATATAACCTAAAATCTTTATAGTGTTAATCCGTAATCTCCACTTAGGCATTACCAGCTTCGTGATACGGTAATACTTAAGATTAACTATTACAAGCATGCAAAACATTAAAATGAATAATTTATTTAAATATTACTGCGTTTTCAAAAATGATTCTTCAGTAAAAGAAATTAGATCAAACTATGAATATGGGAAGTATGAATCTGTTTAATTAATTAACTGGCTTTTTATCCTAAATCTAAAAGTCCTTAAATAGTCAATGTTAAGCTGATCAGGACTTGTACTTTTTAAATTCGATTTTTTTCAAGCATCTTTTTTATTATGAAGGTTATAACCAGTACAGTTTTTGATATTTTATCGCGTTTGCGCGATTACTTTCAGGGAATAAATGCTATTCGTAATTACGATAATGAAGAGCCATTTCGCTCTGAGCTCTACAGTTCAGACCAGATGGACTCTCATGGCAAAGTAGTTGCCCATTCACACAAATTACAAAAAGGACGCTCTTCTGATCAGTTGCTTAAAAGGCTTGATGATAATGAAAAAACATTGCTTGAAGTACGAAACCTATTGGTTGAAAGCATCAAATCTGGCAAAACCATTACTCCAAGCGCCGACTGGCTTCTTGATAATTTCTACCTAATAGAAGAACAGGTTGTAATAGCCAGAAAACATCTGCCCAAAGGATATAGCGAAGGGCTACCTTATTTGGCAAATGGCATTTCATCCGGAATGCCTCGAGTTTATGATATTGTATTGGAAATAATTTCTCATAGCGATGGGCGGGTAGATGTAAAAAGCCTCAGTAGTTTTGTCGCATCATATCAAACATGCACTGTGCTTACTCTTGGTGAATTATGGGCAATACCGATTATGCTCCGTTTGGCTGTTATTGAAAACCTGCGTAGGATTTCTGCAAAAATAGCGTTAGACATGATCGATCATAACCTTGCAGATTACTGGGCCGATAGAATGATGGTAACTGTAAAAGAGGAACCAGGCAACTTAATTCTGGTTATTGCCGATATGGCACGGTCAAAACCTGTGTTAGATGGTCCATTTGTAGCCGGGTTTACACGGGAACTGCAAGGCAAGGGTCCTGCTTTGGCCTTACCGCTAAGTTGGATGGAGCAGCAATTGTCGGGGGTAGGTATAAACAGCAATGACCTTGTACTTCAGGAAAATCAAAAACAAGCTGTCAATCAGGTATCTGTGCGTAATAACATCGGTACATTGCGTTTCCTTGGTGCTACAGACTGGAAGGAATTTGTTGAAACACTCAGTGGCATTGAACAGGTATTACGTCAGGATATTACAGGTACCTACCCTCTGATGGATTTTGCTACACGAGACAGATACCGACATGTGGTGGAATCTATATCCAAAGCTTCCCCTTTATCCGAAACAGAAGTGGCACAGAAGGTGCTTGAGTTAACAGGAAAACATAAAGATTTTGATCACAAATCTGCAAGGCATGAACATGTTGGCTATTTTCTGATTGATAAGGGACTTAAGTTGGCAGAGAAGGCTTCGGGTATGAAGTATACCTTGAAGCAAGAATTACTTTGTTTTGCCAATAAAATGCCTGTATTTCTTTATTTATTTTCAATTGCTTTCTTAACATTGATATCCTCCATAGGGATGTTTTATCTAGCATATGCTTACAGTATTCATGGCTGGTTGATGCTATCTTTGGTTGGCTTGTTATCGTTATCAGGATCAGCCCAACTCGCAGTTTCGCTAGTGAACTGGATATGTACTATTTGGATAAGCCCCAAATTGCTGCCCAGAATGGATTTTTCCAAAGGTATTCCCGTTGAATTCCGCACGCTTGTAATAGTTCCTACCATGCTTTCCGGTAAGGCTTATATTGAAGAACTTATTGAAGCCTTGGAAGTACGTTTTCTGGCCAATAAGGAAGCTAATCTGCATTTTGGTTTATTGACCGATTTTATTGATGCAAACTCAGAATCCATGCCGGAAGATGAGGGATTACTGGAATTAGCCAGCAATTGTATTAAGGAATTGAATCAAAAGTATAAACAGTCTGAAGAAGATACCTTTTTTCTCTTTCATCGTCCAAGGACTTGGAATCCCAAAGAGCAGAAATGGATGGGTTATGAACGCAAAAGAGGAAAATT
>JBDNGV010000668.1:0-4015 GCA_041689125.1 Daejeonella sp. | reverse complement strand
GCCATTGAAATGGAAAAGTCCCGATGATATTTATTTAGGATTTAAGATCTGAGAGATGGGATATAAGATTTGAGATACTTAGAAATTACATTAGAAGAATTGTTTTTGAAAATCTTTTCAAAGTCATGGTCTTATTCTATCTTACAGGCTTTATTCTGTACCTGAAGTTATTCTGTTATTAAATAATTTACTTTTAATGTCAGATGCGAATTCAAAAATGACAACAGCAATTTTTTTTAAATAAGGGCATAAAAACTATTTTTCATTGAGCCAATGCTTAGTTATACCTGCAAAACAGCAATTAAAGCCGTTATTTATCTGGCATCGAAAGGTGAACAGTATGAAAAAGCCGGCATGAAAGAAATAGCCAGCCACATTCATGCAAGTGAACATACCGTGGGGAAGATCCTGCAGACCTTGGCGCGTCAGGGTCTCATAAATAGTACCAAAGGACCCTCTGGCGGTTTTTATATCAATGACTCTCAACGTGCGCAACCAATTATCAAAATTGTGGAATCTATTGAAGGCGATCAACTATTTAAAAGTTGTGGTTTGGGATTAAGTAAATGTTCTGCCTCGCACCCCTGCCCTATTCATGATGAATATAAAATAGCACGTGATCTGATCGAAAATTTATTCAGAGAAAAAAAAATAAAGGATCTTTGTGATCCAATTAATAATGGAATAGCATTTTTGATTGGATAATCGGGGAATTATATTTTGTAAATTCAGATCATACATTTCCCCAGCCACTGGCTAGAACATCAGCAATATGCATGGTTTTTAGCTTAAGATTGTGTTGATCGATATAAGCTTGGAGGTTAATTAAACAGGATGCATCGGTTGAAATAATATAATCAGCTTCCATTTCCAATGCATTATTGATCTTTTGTTCTGCCATGGCGCTTGAGATTGAGTCAAATTTCACTGCAAATGTTCCTCCAAAACCACAGCAAACATCTGTATCCTTCATCTCAACAAGGTCAAGACCATGCACCTTACTTAACAATTGCCGGGGTTCGGCTTTAATATTACATTCTCTCAAACCTGCACATGAATCATGATAAACTGCTCTGCCTTCCAGTTCAGCCCCGAAATAATCCTTTTTTATAATATTGACTAGAAAGCCAGAAAGTTCATGGATGTTGTTTTGAATAGAGCGGCATTTATTGTGAATCACCGTATTGGTAAAAAGATCATTGAACGAGTTTTTTACCATACCCGTGCAGGATGCCGATGGCGAAACGATATAAGTATTTTCAGAAAAATCATTTAGGAATTTTGATCCAACCGTCTTTGCTTCTTCCCAGAATCCTGCATTATATGCCGGCTGACCACAACAGGTTTGTTCGGGATTATAAATTACCTTACATCCTGCCTTTTCAAGAACTTTAATTGTGTTGAATGCAGTCTGAGGATATAATTGATCAATAAAGCAGGGAATAAATAATTCAACATTCATATTCTATAAAAAAGATTTTATCCGCAGGAAGATTATGCTGCTAAATTCCGAAAAAAAACTATACTGAACGCAAACTATCTGAACTTTCTGATTTTACAAAAAAAATAGAGAAAAGGATCAATAAACCACATATAAAAAATCCGGCAAGACTAATAGCCGAATTGCGCATACTTCCAGTTAACTCTTCGATGTAAGCAAAGCTGAACAGACCAATCACGACGGCAATTTTCTCTGTTACATCATAAAAACTAAAAAAAGATGCTGTATCCGGTGTGTTTTCCGGCATAAATTTAGAATAAGTTGACCTAGAAATCGACTGTATGCCTCCCATAACTAATCCCACAACTGCTGCAATTATATAGAACTGTGTCTCATTCTGAATGTAATAGGCTGCAACACATACCCCAATCCAGATGGCCAGAACAACTATAATAACCTGGATATTACCATATTTCTTTGCAAAAAATGACATAATTAAGGCACCAATAATAGCTACTAATTGAATAATCAAAATGATGGCAATCAATTTTGAGGTGCCAAGTTTCAGCACTTTCTCACCAAAACCGGCAGCAACAAGCATGATTGTCTGTACACCCATTGAGTAAAAAAAGAATGCAAGCAAGAATCTTTTAAGCAAAACCATGGATTTTAGCTGATTCCACACTTTACGAAGTTCCTGAAATCCATTTTTAACCGTGCTCTTAGTAATCTTTTCATAATTGGGGCTTCCGGCGGGTAATTTTCTGAATGGGATTTGAGCAAAACCTATCCACCAGATCCCAACTAGAAGGAAGGATAAACGTGCAGGCAAGGAGGCGTCAGTTATACCAAAAAGCTCAGGTTGAAGAACGAAAATAAAGCAGATAATCTGAAGAATAACACTGCCAATGTAGCCATAGGCAAAACCTTTAGCACTTACTCTATCCTGCTGATCAATAGTGGCAATTTCGGGCAAATAAGAGTTATTAAACATTACGCCACCGATATAACCTATTGCGGCTAATGTAAAACAGATAATACCAAGTTCGAGAGTTTCAAGTTTAAAAAAGAACAGACCTGCACATGAAATACTCCCTATGTAGGTAAATACCTTCATAAATATTTTCTTATTCCCTCTGAAATCTGCGATTGATGACAATACCGGAAGCAATAAAGCCATAATCAAGTAGGCCACCGATAGCGCATAATTTGAAAGTGCGGTGTTGGTAAAGGTTCTGCCCATAAAAGTTACCTGATCCCCAAACTCCTGGGTGGTGGTAATTATGGTATAATAAGCAGGGAAAATTGTAGAGGTAATGACTAGGTTATAAGCAGAGTTGGACCAGTCAAACATGGCCCAAGCTTTAATTGTTTCTTTATTATTTCGCATCGATATTGGCTGAGGCAAAGTACCGGAAAAACTCCGAATACTATTAAAAAATTATCAGCTCAAATTAATAATTTTATTTAATCTCAACGAAATTTATTAAGGCGAAAGATTTCTGAGTATCAGTTTATGCTTCTGACTATCGAAGCACCAGAATTATCTTTTTCAATTTTAGAAGGTTTTCCTTTATATTCTACCTCACTAGCACCACTTGAATTAACTTTCAGCATGTTTAATACATTGATCCGTGATTTACTTGACCCTGTAGTGCTTATCCGATATTCTCCAACCACAAAGTCAACTGCCTCCACTGAACTGGAGCCAGTCAAATCAAGATCATGACTTCCCGATTGCCCCTTCAGTTCTATCTCTAAAGATCCACTTGAAGATGTTTTTAATGATTTCACGTTCAGATCAAGCATTATCTTTGATGAACCCTGAAGCTCAATTTCAAGCTCATTTAAATTCAATTTTCCTTCACTAATTACCTCAACCGATCCAGAAGACTCAATTTTTTGATAGTCTTTTGAACTCAAATAAACCGTAATCGAATCTGCATCACAAAAATTTCCATCAATATCAATTCTGAGCGTATTTCCTTTAAGTTTCGTTTGTATCCTATCTTGAATATTATCGTCTGCTAATATTCTGACAGAACTTATTGAATCCTGGCTAAGTACAATTTTAAGAGAACCGCTAGTCTCTATATTTGCGAATATTCCAATATCTCTACTCTCTGTAATTTGGTTACCCGATCCATTTACACAGTCAAATCCATTGCAGGATGACATTAAAAGAACACTTAAAGAAAGAAAAACAAGCGAATTCAGTGAAAATTTTTTCATAGCCTTTTTTTATGAGACTAGCCTGGAAATAAATATGTTACAAGATAAAATAATTAAATAAAGAAAATCATTTTCAAATTAAGTCAAATTCCACTTAGGCACCAAGCTGTCTCATCTAAAGGATGGAGTCCTTTGGACTGGAGTTAACGTGTACCCAAATCCTTATCAGCTTTTACATTTTTGTATTGCGAAATGACCCTGAAGGGTTTATAGAATATTAATATAAAGCTCGAAATCCCGCCCGCCTTTGGCGGGCGCATGTATTTGAAATTCTCACATACGACCACCTTCGGAGTCGGACGAACAACCGTGCTTTTCTATAAACATGCGACCCCTTCAGGG
>JBDNGV010000667.1:0-1784 GCA_041689125.1 Daejeonella sp. | reverse complement strand
TTTGTTTTTGAAAGTGTTTCCATTGGCAAGAAGACTAATGTAATTAACGAAGAGCCGGGATCGAAGCTGATTCTGAT
Organism: Daejeonella sp.; assembly: GCA_041689125.1. Lineage (GTDB taxonomy): Bacteria > Bacteroidota > Bacteroidia > Sphingobacteriales > Sphingobacteriaceae > Daejeonella. The sequence continues at coordinate 1,707 of JBDNGV010000667.1, read as the reverse complement.
CTCTGGTCATATGAAACCTAAGATCAAAATGGAGGTGTTGAAAGGTAAAACCAAAATCACGGAAGAATCTGAAATCGATCTTAGTGAAGCTATTGAAATAAAGGGAATGAAGGCCATGGGGAACAGGCTGAGTGCTCATGAAGTGAAAGAAATCCAATTTATACATTCAGCCGTTGAGGAGGAAGATAAAGAAATTTTGACTCAGGAATCTGAAGCAGTTGAGGATGCATCTGATGAGTCTGGAGTTCACAACGCCACCTCGGTTTCTTCCCAAGCTAAAGACATTGAAACTGAAGAAGAACAGGATGAGAGTTTTGAAACATTAGCTGAAACACGGTTACCAGAAACTGAATCTTCACCAGAAATGCAAAGTGGCGAAGGGAACAAAGAAGATATTGCTGAGGAAGAATTGACTGACGAAGAGGAGATTCCAAACTTTTCTGAAAAACCTCAAAAGGAAGAAATTAAGCCGGCAAAGAAAATCGATTTTGAAATTACCAATCCAGAGGATTTGGATATAGATGATAAAGGGCAACTGGGCTTATTCTAAATAAGGCTGACAGGGTTCAAAACCCTTTCAGCCCTATTCAGAACCCTGTCAGCCTTATATTGCCTTATTTTAATTTATCCCTGAATTCCCTAATAAATTTATGCAGCTTTGGCTGGATAACATGAACACAATAGCCCTTATTTGCATTATTGTTATAATAGTCTTGATGATAGTCCTCAGCTGAATAGAATATAGATATTGGTGTTACTTCTGTAACGATTGGTCGTTCAAATACTATTTCTTTTTCCAATTGATCAATCATATTTTCAGAAGCAAGCTTCTGCTCTTGATTCTCGTAGAATACTACCGAACGGTATTGATTGCCAACATCATTTCCCTGCATATTTAGGGTAGTAGGATCATGAGTTTTGAAGAATACCAGTAAAAGGTCTTCGAATGAAATCTCTTGCGGATTAAATTCGATGCGGATGATTTCTGCATGACCTGTATCCCCATTGCAGATATCTTCGTAACTCGGATTTGGCTTATGCCCTCCCATGTAACCCGATACTACCTTAGTAACTCCTTTTAAATTTTGAAATACTGCTTCTGTGCACCAAAAGCATCCACCGCCAAAAATTGCCTGTTCCATATTCACTAAATGTGAGAATTTATTTTGTGAGAATTATAATTGCCCTGTAAAGAATAAAAAAGGGCAAAACCCTCTTTTATCTATTGGGATATTTGTTTTTACTGATACTGAATATAGCTTGGTTGTGGTTTCAGTTTCATAAGGTCTTCAGGAGTCATTAAACGATTCGGGGCTTTTTTCAGGTCATTTTTATAGAATATCTTAAATCCTGTAAACTGTACCGGTTCAGAATAAATAAAGTGACGGTGAGTACCTCGCTTTAATTCTGGTTCACCCCATCCATCCATGTGCATAACGATTTGTGTTTCAGGTCTCAATTTGATACTCTGATAATTTGTGACCATTTTTTTGGTGAAGCGGTGTATCACAAAAATTTTTGGAGGAAGATTGTGGGTTCTCACCAACTTGGCCAGATAATCTGACACATAATTGATTTCTGAAGCATCATAAGTACCTATCTTTTTGCCTGGCAAAATTCCTCCTTTCATTGAAAATTCCGGATCAATTCCCAAGTGCACATTTGGCATTTTTAAATATTTTTCAAGACGTGGAAGTTCTTCCCTGA
>JBDNGV010000666.1:0-5170 GCA_041689125.1 Daejeonella sp. | reverse complement strand
GAATACTGTGGTAAATAAGCCCGCAATTGAAAATATGACACCAGGAATGAAAGGGAAAAATGCATAGCCATAATCCAAAGCAATTGAACTTGCCAGCCAAGCTGCAAGACCCACTGAAAGGTAACCTGCAAATTCATTGATACCCATGGCAAGACCACGGTTGTTTGAGCCTACTAGGTCGATTTTCATAATTACCGTAGTGCTCCAGGCAAGGCCCTGGTTTATACCTAATAAAATATTTGCAGCAATAACCCAATTCCAATTCTGCGCATACATCAACAAAAATGGCACCGGAAGCGCGGCAATCCAGCCAATGATCAGAATGGTTTTTCGGTTAAGCTTTTTTGAAAGCTGAGCAACAGCATAATTACTCAAAGACTTACTGATACCAAAAGCAATAATGAAAGACATTAATGCGGCGTTGGCATTAATACCAAATTCCAGTTTCCCGAAATTAGGCATGATTGATCGTTCCAGACCAACCATTGCTCCAACGAAAGCGTTCACCAAAACCAGTAATGCAAATTGATACCTATTTTTATGTAAACCCTGCATAATTCAATTTAAGTATAAAATCAAAAACTCTGAGCTATTATTATTACAAAGGGAGGCATTTAAATAAATACCTCCCTTTGAAAAATTAGAAACATAACGCATTATATCAGGCAGGCATCACCTTACTCTGACAAACGAAATCTGTTTTTGGCACATTAGTGGTACTAATTGCTCCAAACCCACCGGCAATTTCAGTGAAGTTTCTATAACCTCTAGCCTGAAGAATAGATGCGGCCATCATACTGCGGTACCCCCCTGCACAATGTAAGAAGAAATGCTTTTTAGAATCTACATCCTTTATCCACTCATTTATAACAGCTAACGGCCTGTTGTAAGCATCTTCGACATGTTCTGCGGTATATTCGCTCTCTCTTCGTACATCAATTACCATATCTTTTTCCAATTTATATTCATTTGCAAACTGTTCAGATGTAATACGGTCAACCACATCAGCTTCCTTACCTGAATCTAACCATGCTTTAAAACCACCTTTCAGATGACCCAGAATATTATCAAAACCTACACGGCTCAAACGGGTAACTGCTTCTTCCTCATTTCCTTCATCGGTAACCAATAATATGGCCTGTTTAACATCCACAATCAGGGCTCCAACCCATGGCGCAAAATCACCATTAAGCCCGATATTTACTGATTGAGGAATAAAGCCTCTGAAGAATATGGTATTATCTCTTGTATCTAGGATCAGAGCATCTGTATTTTCGGCGGCAACTTCAAATTCATCCGGACTTAAAGCTCTCATTCCGTTATTTAAAACAGTTTCGAAATTTTCATATCCTTTTTTGTTCATAGCCACATTGTGGCCGAAATAAGCAGGAGGAGGAAGAAGGCCCTCGGTAACTGCTTTTACAAATGATTCTTTATCAGGCTGATTCAAGGCATAGTTTGTTCTTTTTTGATTTCCCAGCGTATCCACAGTTTCTTTCATCATATTTTTACCACAGGCACTGCCTGCACCGTGAGCGGGATATACAATCACATCATCTGCCAAAGGCATTATTTTGCTGTTAAGGCTATCATAAAGCAAACCTGCAAGTTCATCCTGCGTCATATGTGCTGCTTTCTGAGCAAGGTCAGGCCGACCTACATCACCCAAAAACAGGGTATCGCCACTGAATATACAATAGTCTTTTCCTGTCTCATCTTTCAACAGGAAAGTTGTGCTTTCCATGGTATGTCCGGGAGTATGTAAAACCTTAATCGTAATATCACCTATTTTAAATTCCTGACCGTCAGTTGCAGAAATACATTCAAATTCACAGGCTGCATTCGGTCCAAATACAATCGGAGCTCCAGTTTTCTTACTCAAATCGACATGTCCGCTGACAAAATCAGCATGAAAATGAGTTTCAAAAATGTATTTTAGTTTAACCCCATTCTTGCTAAGTCTGCTAAGATAAGGCTCCACTTCACGAAGTGGGTCTATAATGGCAGCTTCGCCATTGCTGGTGATGTAATACGCACCTTGTGCCAAACATCCGGTGTAAATTTGCTCTACATTCATTTTTTTAAAATTGATAGTACAAAAATCGGGAATATTAATAAGGAGAACGGTAACATTTGTTGCAAAAAAAAATCGCCGGAATTTAATCCGACGAATTCTAACACTCACTTTAAGGAACTCTCGATTATGAAACTAATGGTTCCCCTCTATTCACCCATTCATTAATACCACCTAAATAATAGGTAATATTAGTGAAGCCGTTTTTCGCTAAAATTGAGTAGCCAATTGCCGCTCTATCTCCACTTTGACAGTGAATTAATACCTTTTTATCTTTACTTATTTTATCTAAGTTTTGAGGTAAGGTGCCCACAAATACGTTGTCGGAATTAGCTATATGCCCTGAATTGTATTCAGACACACCTCTAAGATCCACAATTTGAACATCTTCGCGCATTAGCTTTTTGGCTTCTTCTATGGAAACCACATTAGCCTTTTCAAGTTTCCCACCTGCCTCTGTCCACATTGAAATAGAAGGAAAATAGCCGTATATATTATCCAAACCTATCCGCATCAACTTTCTGGTTAGATCATCCAAATTTGATTCATCGGCGAGGATGATAAACTTCTCTTCGTAATTCAAAAACCATCCTGCCCATGTGGCAAAAGAGCTATTACCCTGTATGTTCAAACTACCCGGAATAAATCCTGCTGCAAAGTCGGACTTATCTCTTGCATCAAGCACCTTCATACCTTTTTCCATTGCTTCTTTCAATTCTGAAGCGGATAGTTTCTTTAAAGCCGGCACCTCAGTTAACAATGGACGATCTGCCTTATTCAGCTTTTTCATCATGGCAAAATACTTCGGCGGCTCCGGCTGATCGGCAAGCAGATATTTAATGAAACCGGGTTCATCGTTATCGTAGTGGAATGCCCAGTTTCTAACTTTCTCGTAACCAACTGTCGTACTTGGAACTGAACCCAAAGCTTTTCCGCAAGCTGATCCTGCACCATGTCCCGGCCAAACTTGTAAATAATCAGGCAGTTTAGAGAATTTGTTGATCGATTTATACATTTGCTTAGCACCGGCATCCATTGTACCTATCATACCTGTAGCCTTTTCTAGCAAATCAGGTCGGCCAATATCTCCAACGAAAACAAAGTCGCCTGTAAATAACATTACCGGCTCTTTAGATGCAGGAGTATCGGTTAAAAGGAAACTGATGCTTTCGGGAGTATGGCCCGGAGTATGCATTACTTCAAATATCAGATTACCCATTTTTATTTTATCCCCATCTTTTAAGCCATGATGGGCAAATTCGTACTCCCAACCAGAACCGCCTTCATCTGAAAGATACATTTGGGCTCCCGTTAATTCCGCAAGCTCACGAGATCCAGCAAGGAAATCTGCATGGATATGAGTTTCGAAAATATGAGTGATCTCCATGTTATTAGCCTTTGCAATTTCAAGGTATGTATCTACATCGCGTTTAGCGTCAATTACTGCAGCTACTCCGGCCTTTTGACAACCAATGAAATAACTTGCTTGAGCTAAACTCTTGTCATAAATGTGTTGGAAAAACATATTTTTTAAATTTTAAGATTTGAATTAAATTGATCTACAACGCTTAGGTTGAATCCCCTTTGAATTTCTTTATGCAAAAATCAGGACTAATTTTCCGGATAATGGTAACATTGGTTACATTGGGTTGGTTCCGAACTTCATTTTTTAACTAGAACAATAAATAGTTCTGAATCTGCCCGCTTAGCAAAGGAATTATAACAAGGTTTGTTCAAGAATCAAATCATATTCCCCCTTGAGAGTAAAGAAATCACCCAAAATAATTCTGATATTGAGATTTGAACGAAATTTAGACTTCAACCTTTCCACCAATTCAGGAGCTATATCAATTACAGTTACATTTGTGAAACCTTTTTCCATTAAATATTCAGCCTCATAAGAATTCCCGCAACCGGGAATCAAGATCCTAAGGTCTTTATCGGATAGCTGATCTATATAGGCTTTTATTGGTGGAGAAACCTGACCCAGATCCCAAGCTGTATTATTGGCCTTGTACTGTTCATTCCAGAAGTTTTCACCCAAATCGTGGGATTGGCCTTGCTCAGCAGATTGTTTTACTGGATTATTTTTCATATTAATGACCCCCACTTGCAGAAGGGAAGAACAATTCCTTAATAAAGATGTAAATACCCATAATCAAAACGAACCATCCAAAAGATTTTTTCAATTTATCTCCACTGATCCTTTTCGAAAGATAAATTCCAATGAAAATACCTATGCCTGCAAGGCCTGTAAAGGTTCCTAAAATCTTCCAGTCAATAATTTGTGAGCCCTGCAAGTCGCCTACAAAACCAATCAATGATTTTGCAGCTATAATAAATAATGAAGTACCTACGGCAAGTTTCATCGGCATACGTGCCAGAATTACTAAGGCAGGAATTATAAGGAATCCACCTCCTGCACCCACTAAACCTGTAAGTAAGCCAACCACCAAACCTTCAAGTAATATCATCGGATAATTATATTTCAAAGGCGCGTTATCTGTATTTTCATCACAATCCTCACAAGGCCTAATCATACTTACCGATGCCAGAACCATCACGATGGCAAACAGAACCATAATCCCGATGGATTTAGTAATAACTAGAGATCCGATAGTAAAGAGCTCTGAAGGAATTAGTGGGACCAGCCACATCCTAGTCAGATATACTGCTGTTATTGATGGTATTCCAAAGATCAGAACAGTTTTAAAATCAACTCTTTTCTGAATTGCACTTTGAAAACCACCAACCAAGGCAGTTGAACCTACAATGAATAATGAGTAAGCTGTTGCCAAGATTGGATTAATGCCCATTACATATACCAGAATTGGTACCGTGAGGATAGAACCACCGCTCCCAATCAAGCCCAATGAAACACCAACAAGTACTGCAAGTATGTAACCTAAAATTTCCATAATGTATTTTTATTTGCATCAAAGGTCTCAATAGCAATCATGAGGTATGGTTACAAAAGTTACAATTCAATTCAGGTGATCAAAAATAAGCTATATAGCATTGAATAACATAACCTTCAATCAACAATAATTAGGATTGACTGAATTACTATGCATCCATAGAAACTCCAATCAAACT
>JBDNGV010000665.1:0-2704 GCA_041689125.1 Daejeonella sp. | reverse complement strand
TTGCTGTAATACGATCAGTAATTGATACAGTCATAAAATCTGAACAAAATGTCTTTTATGCACTTTCTTTAATCGCTAACTTAGGGGCTCCTGAATAGCTACAAAAATTCTAAAATGAAAATCTTAACAAAGTTTATATTGCTTTCTTTTGTTATATTTTCCAATCCGGTAACGCTGAAGGGGCAAAGCTCGAAAAAACAAGAAACAATTGTCCGAACGGCTATTTGGAAAGAGATTTCCCCTTTTTTTGCACCGCCCCCATCGTTTGAAGGAAAATTTGGCGATTATCGATCCCCGTTGAAGTTTTATGACGGACGGCAGGTAAAAACACCGGAAGATTGGAAAGAAAGGCGGGAAGAAATACTTAATCACTGGAATAACTTAATGGGTCAATGGCCGCCACTGATTGAAAACCAGAAACTGGAAATCATTGAAACAAAACGGAAAGAGGGCTTTACACAATATCGTGTACGTTTTAATTGGTTGCCTGAAGAAAAGACTGAAGGGTATCTTTTGGTTCCGGATGGAGAAGGGAAAAAGCCAGCTGTTATCACGGTCTTTTACGAGCCGGAAACAGCTATTGGAGAAGGAGTAGCTAACCGAGATTTTGCTATCGGGCTGACGAAGCGCGGATTTGTGACACTTTCTATTGGAACGACCGAAACAACAAAAGCCAAGACTTATTCACTTTACTATCCAGGTATTGAAGATGCCACAACTCAGCCGCTTTCAATGCTTGCGTATGCCGCGGCTAATGCCTGGAACGTGCTTTCAAAGGTTTCAGAGGTAGATTCCACCCGAATTGGTATTATGGGCCATTCCTACGGGGGCAAATGGGCAATGTTCGCCTCTTGCCTGTATGAGAAATTCGCATGTGCAGTCTGGTCTGACGCGGGTATCGTATTTGACGAATCGCGGGAAGACGTGAACTATTGGGAGCCCTGGTATTTAGGATACCATCCTCAACCCTGGCGCACAAGAGGAATGATCACGAAAGAAAATCCCGCAAAGGGTTTGTATCCAAAGCTTGTTGCCGACGGTTATGATCTGCATGAGCTTCATGCCCTGATGGCGCCGCGACCGTTTCTGGTTTCAGGAGGCTCCGAAGATACGCCAAAGCGCTGGGTTCCATTAAACCATACCATTGCCGTGAACCACCTTCTGGGATTTAAAAACCGTGTAGGGATGACCAATCGCCCGGCACATTCTCCAAATTCAGTATCAAACAAACAGGCTTATTTGTTTTTTGAATATTTTTTGAAATAGGATAGAATTACAATGAAATAAATAATAGAAAACTGTTGCAGATAATTTAAAATATGAAACAATACCACGAACGCAGAAAGTTCATTAAAACAAGCGCTCTTGCCTTAGCCGGATTCGGGATCGCGCAGAACAGCTTTGGCAAAAACTTAAGTTTTCTTAGCAAGCAAAGTATGATAGCAGGCACCCGGGTAGGAATTATTGGTTTAGACACTTCACATGCAGTAGCGTTTACTAAAATATTAAACGCCTCGAATGCGGCGGCTGTTTATGGAGGTTATAAAGTTGTAGCTGCTTATCCTAAGGGTAGTAATGACATAGTAAGCAGTGTTGAAAGGATACCGGGATACATTGAAGAGGTGAAAAAGATGGGTGTAGAAATAGTAAGCTCTATAGCTGATCTTTTAAAGAAAGTCGATGTAGTTTTATTGGAAACCAATGATGGTCGTTTACATCTTGAACAGGCATTGCAGGTATTTAAAGCAGGTAAGCCGATGTTTATTGATAAGCCTGTTGCTGCATCGCTGGCTGATGCCTCGGCTATATTTGCCGCGGCAAAACAATACAAAACCCCAGTATTTTCTTCTTCGTCTTTAAGATATATGACAGGTATTTCTGACATTGGGCAGGGGAAAATAGGTAAGGTATTGGGTGCTGAAACTTTTAGTCCTGCAAAATTAGAAAAGACCCATCCTGATTTATTCTGGTACGGTATACATGGTGTGGAGATGTTATTTGCCATAATGGGTACAGGATGTAAAACAGTGACCAGAATTCATACTAATGACACAGATGTTGTAGTGGGTGTTTGGAATGATGGAAGGGTTGGGAGTTTTAGGGGTACGCGTAGTGGCAAGAATGATTATGGAGCAAGGGTATTTGGCGAAAAAGGAAATGTAACCTTAGGAGAGTTCAATGGATACAATCCATTGTTGCAACAGATCATCAAGTTTTTTGAAACAGGAGTAGCACCAGTGCAGCCGGAAGAAACATTGGAAATATATGCTTTTATGGAAGCTGCTGATGAGAGTAAGGTTAAAGGGGGTGCTCCGGTAAGTATGAAAATTATTAAATAAGGCTAAATAAATTACTATTTACAATTCTTATTAATTGTACATCCTGTTTTTTCAAAGAGATGAATGTACAAGAGTCAATGTTGAATCGAAAATAAAGGAAAACCATGAAGGAATTAGACGATAAAACACGCAGACATTTTATTAAAAATGCGGTTACCGGAGCAGCTGCACTTTCATTCGGGGGTATCCTGCCCGGCTTTAGCGCCAGTAGTTATGCCCGGATCATGGGAGCTAATGAGCGCATTAAAGTTGCTGTTATGGGAGTAAATTCCCGTGGTCTGGCCTTGTCAAATAATTTAGCAAGTCTAAAGACCTGTGAGGTACATGCTATATGTGATGTAGACAGCCGTGCATCAGATACATGC
>JBDNGV010000664.1:0-2390 GCA_041689125.1 Daejeonella sp. | reverse complement strand
CAATCCGGCAATATTATTAGGCCTTGAAGAGTTTCGCGAACATTTGGGAGGTGAACTTACTATTATGCTGCTTGAGGGCATTGGCAAGGGTGTTGAGGTTCATAAAATTGACACTAAAATACTTGTAAAAGCGTCAGAATATTTAAAGGGGCTTAACCCCAAAAGCAGCAATGCTTAACCTACATCTCTGATTTAATTTATGAAACTCGCATCCGGACATTTAAGCTATTGTACTAATATCCATTCAGGTGAGAGCTGGAAGGATCATTTTAATGCATTAAAAATAAATTTTCCGGGGATTAAGGAACAGGTTTGCGGGGATCAAGCTATGGGCATAGGTTTAAGGCTTTCCAATTCTGCTAGTGTAGATATTCAGGGTGATGAAGAACTGAAGGAGTTTAAGGAATGGCTGGCAGCAAATAATGCCTATGTATTTACGATGAATGGATTTCCTTATGGAGATTTTCATCATGCCGTAGTGAAAGATCAAGTTCATGCCCCCGACTGGACTAGTAAAGAAAGACTAGATTATACTTTACGACTTTTTCGGATACTTGCAGAGCTTTTGCCTGAAGGTATAGAAGGAGGTATTTCTACTTCACCTCTCAGTTACCGCTTCTGGTTCCCGGAGAAAGAAGATTTTCAGAATGCAGTTTTATTGGCTACTCAAAATGTAATAGGTGTAGCAGAGGAACTCTTCAGAATCCGACAAAAACTTGGTGTTAAAATGCATCTGGATATTGAACCTGAACCTGATGGTATTTTGGAATCGGCTGCTGAATTTATTGATTGGTTTGAAAATGTGCTTTTGCCCCTTTCAAAGCAAATTTTACCGGATCGGCTGAATATCAGTCCTGAAGAAGCTGAAGTGCTAATCAAAGAGCATATCTGCCTCTGTTATGACGTGTGCCATTTTGCGATCGGTTATGAATCGCACAGCAAGGTTATCGAACTCCTTGAAAACAAAGGAATTAAGGTGGGTAAAATTCAGATTAGTGCAGCTTTAAAGGCAGATCTGCCGGCTAAACCAGAACTCAGGTCGGGAATCGCTGCGGCATTTGAAAATTTTAATGAGCCAACTTACCTCCATCAGGTGGTGGCAAGAAAGGAAGATGGCCAGTTTCTGCGATATCGTGATCTTCCGGAAGCGCTAAGTGATGTGACAAATCCATTGGTCAAAGAATGGCGGGCACATTTTCATGTTCCTGTTTTTGTAAAAGAGCTTGGATTACTTCAATCAACCCAGGAAGATATTTCTGAAGTGTTGAAAATTCAGAAGAATAGGCCAATTACTGACCATATGGAAGTAGAAACCTATACTTGGGAGGTTTTGCCGGATGCACTGAAAGTGCCAATTGATCAGAGTATCATTAGAGAGCTGAATTGGGTCAAGAAATTATTGATTTAAAATCAAGGTCATGAATAAAACAGTTGTTATTGATGTTGTCGGATTGTCGACCTCTGTGATGGGTGAGCACATGCCTTTTTTAAGAGAATACACAGAACGCAAAAATCTCGTTCGGATTGAGCCTGTATTGCCGGCATTAACTACCTCTGCCCAATCTACTTATTTAACAGGTAAATGGCCCTACGAAACAGGAATTGTTGGAAATGGCTGGTATGACCGGACTGATTCCGAGATCAAATTCTGGAAGCAGTCAAATAAGCTGGTTTATGGTGAGAAAATTTGGGAGAGAGCAAAAAAAGTTGACCCAACATTCACTTGTTCAAAAATGTTCTGGTGGTACAATATGTATTCAACAGCTGATTATGCAGTAACACCACGTCCAAATTATTTGGCAGATGGCCGAAAAATGCCCGATTGTTATTCGCATCCAGCGGGTCTTCGTGATATTCTTCAAGAAAAACTAGGGCAATTCCCCCTTTTTCAGTTCTGGGGTCCCGGTGCCAATATTGAGTCTTCCAAGTGGATTGCAGAAGCATCCATGATTACAGATGAACTTTATGATCCTACTCTGAGCCTAATTTATCTGCCACATCTGGATTATTGCCTTCAAAAGTTTGGACCCGATTTTTCCACGATTGCCAAGGAGTTAACTGAGATTGATAACTTAGTTAAGAAGCTGGTTACATTTTATGAACAGCGCTCTGCAGAAATTATTATACTTTCTGAATATGGGATAGCTCCTGTAAAGCATCCTCTGCATCTGAACAGACTGTTCCGTGAACACGGACTCCTCGCTATCCGCGAAGAAAGAGGGCTTGAACTGCTCGACCCCGGAGCTTCGAAAGCTTTTGTTGTTGCAGATCATCAGATTGCACATGTCTATATCAATGACCCTTCGTGCAGGGATCTAGTTATTTCTATTTTGAAACAAGTTAAAGGGCTTGAATTGATTCTGGATAAGACCCAGCAGGCTGAATATCAT
>JBDNGV010000663.1:0-2291 GCA_041689125.1 Daejeonella sp. | reverse complement strand
TTTCCCAGATCGGTGGTATCACGCCTGCGATGAAAGTTGCCAGGTTGGCGGAGTGGTTCAATGTGCGGACGGCGTGGCATGGTCCCGGTAATACATCGCCAGTAGGGCACGTTGGTAATGCCCATATCGATCTCGCGATCTGGAACTTCGGTATTCAGGAGGCAAGTATAATTTCGGAAAAGTCAAGGGCCATATTCCCTGGTGCTCCAACAATGAAAAACGGTTATATGTATGTAAATGAAGTGCCTGGCCTAGGAGTAGAGGTGAATGAAAAAGAAGCCTCTAAATATCCTATTGGTACAAAGTCTAATTGGCAGGTTAGAAAAACTGATGGAAGCATTATAAGGCCATAATTATTCTTAACTAAAGAATTAATATTGACAAATGGAACTCAAAATTAAAATCCTATTTTATTTTAAATTAAAATTATAGTCGGACGATTTATAAGGATAAAAAACCGGGAAGTGTTTGCCCACTTTCCCGGAAATTATCTGGTTCCCAGATTATCCAATCACCGATTGAAGAATCATGTTTAACTCAAACTAAATAATCATGAAATTTAATTCTAAAGTCATTCCCCGGAACGAATAATCTATCCAAAATTTTAAATATTAAAGGGCCTTATCAAATGATTGCACCATAAAAAGATTAATTTGAATTAGTTTAAAATTATAATCAAATGAAATCAACAACTAAGAAATATGAAATTTCCCGTCGCGCTGCAATACAGTCAGTTTTAGGCGTTGCAGGGATGGGGATAATGGCTTTACCTGAATCTTCCTATGCAACAGGTGTTGGAAATAAATTATCGGCATCCACAATAGAGCAAATTAAAGGTAATGGAGAAGTTAAAATTACCAAACTTGAAACATTTCTAGTAAAGCCCCGCTGGATTTTTCTAAAAATTCATACAGATGTTGGAATATTTGGCTTGGGTGAACCTTTATTAGAAGGAAGAGCATTGACAATTCAAACAGCTATTAAGGAGATAGAGCCATATTTAATTGGTAAAGACCCCAGAAATGTAGTACATCATTGGCAAGCAATATATAGGCATGCTTTCTATCGTGGAGGCCCAATTCTTACAAGTGCATTAAGTGGAATTGATCAGGCCTTGTGGGATATCAAGGGGAAACTTTTAAATGTCCCGGTCTATGAATTATTGGGTGGTCCTACACGCGATCGTGTAAGGGTATATGGACGTGCAAGCACTCCAGAGCAAATGAAACAGCAAAAGGAAGCAGGCTTTACTGTAGTTAAAACTGGGGTTGCAAAAAAAACTCATGCAAATATTGTCGAAAACCCAAGATTTATTAAATACGCCATAGATAATTTTGCTTCTTTAAGAGATGCCGGCGGCGATGATATGGATATAGGAATTGATTTTCATGGAAGTATTTCTCCTCAAACTGCAAAAATTCTGATTAAAGAACTAGAAGTTTACCAGCCAATGTTTATTGAAGAGCCTTGTCAATGTCAAAATGTTGATATCATGGCCGACATTGCTAGGGGAACACATATCCCAATAGCAACCGGAGAAAGAATTTTTACGAAATGGGGTTTCCGAGAAATACTTGAAAAAGGGGCTGCAAGTATACTTCAGCCAGATCTTTGTCATGCAGGCGGTATTACTGAGGGACGGATTATAGCAGGTATGGCAGAAGCTTATTATGTTCCAATAGCACCTCATAATCCAATGGGGCCAATATCTTTAGCTGTAGGCTTACAATTAGCAGCTAGCATTCCTAATTTTTTAGTACAAGAACAAGTTTCATTAGGCGAGGGATATTTAAAAAACCCATTTAAATTACAAAAGGATGGGACTGTTCTTGTTCCTAAAGGACCGGGATTAGGTGTTGAATTGGATGAAGCGTTAATGGCTGATAAAATTGGCCATGATTGGAAAAATCCAGAAACTTATGATGCACTTGATGGCTCAGTAGTAGACTGGTAGATCGAATTATTTACAATTTAAATTATTAAAAATGAAAAGTATTATTAATCAAATCGCTGATAGTAACAGAGCAAATGAGAAAGCAGAAGTTGCAGCAGCACAAGCAGAAATTAATAGCCCGAAAACGAAGGATAACCGACGTGATTTTTTAAAGAAAACAGCAATTGGGGGTATGACATTAGGTGGCCTGATGGGATTATCCATTGGAGATACCTTAGCAGAGACAACTTCAAATGTAAAACGATCTTCAAACCCTTCCGATTTGAAGATCACAGATATGCGTTATTGCCTGACTAATGTAATGGGAGGAACAGCAATCATCAGGATAGATACCAAT
>JBDNGV010000662.1:0-1723 GCA_041689125.1 Daejeonella sp. | reverse complement strand
TTGACAACTGCACCGTGGATTGGTCCCATCAAAAAATGAATAGGAAGGAGTAAAAACATCCACCAATATTCTGCGAAGTAAACATAGAACGCCACGTAAAGCAGAATGAAAGTCAGGCGGGTGATCCAAAGGTCACCAATCTTGTCTATTAATGGCCAAGTTGGATAATTATCACGAAAAGCCGGTTCAGGCTCAATTTTGAACCTAATGAAATCGAGGTAAATATTTTTAGTCTGAACCATCATACCAATCACATCTTTAAAGAAATGTGGAGAATGAGGATCCTTTTCGGTATCGCTGTAGGCATGGTGCATGCGATGCATAATGGCATAAGCACGCGGATTAAGGAATGAAGAACCCTGAGCTAAGAAAGTGGATAGATAGAAAAACTTCTCCCAGAAAGGACTCATTTTAAACATTTTATGAGAAGAATAGCGATGCAGGAAGAATGTTTGAAAGAACAGGGACAAAAACCAATGGCAAAGAAAAAAAATCAGAATTATCATAAATCAAAAAAGGCTTTGGATTGAAAGCCAGCGAAAATAAACAAATTTAAATGGTTAATTATAGCAAAAATGTCACGAAAACATAGGTATTAACGTCCAAAATCATCTTGAACTCTGACGATATCAGATTCGTCAGAAGGATTTGAAGCATCAGTATGTTGCCAGATCTCTGCAATTACTCCCCAATCATCAAGTCCGACAAGCCTGTGACGCTCACCCTGTTTTAGCACGATCTGATCCCCTGGATGGTATTTCTTTAGCTCCCCTTCCTGATCTGTAAAGCTGGAAATAACCCCCACAGTACCGCTTATTACTTGCCAGATCTCTGCCCTTCGATGATGGTACTGCCATGAAAGCCTGGTTTGAGGGGAAACAACTAATATTTTCGGACTTAGTTTTCCGGAGATCTTAAGCCTGTCTACAGCAATTCCACTAAAATATGTATCAGAAAATTTCTGAGCCTGATCCTCATTTATTACGAAGAATCCACCCCATGGTCTCTGCAAATCCATTTGTAAAATTTCAAAGCCCTGAACTTCAAGATCCACCTTTACCTTCTGAAATAATTGCTCTTTCTGCAAAACCTTTTCCATATCCTGCAATAATAATTCTAAAGCCTGATATATGCAATTTGAAGATTAGTAAATTACTATTGTCGGTAAAAATAAGACTGCGGATAAAATCATCTATTTTCAATAAAAAAATCCCGACACCGAAGGCAGTCGCATATATTTAAAATTATCATATTCGACCGCCTTCGGGGTCGGAAACCAGATACAATATTGTTTCTATAAACATACGACCGCCTTCGGGGTCGAAGAACAAAAAATTTAGCCAGAAACTAGTGGATAGTTAATTAATACTGGCCGCCAAATTACTGGTTCATTCCAACTGAAATCTTCCAAAATCCTTCATCCTTGATATTGACTTCAAGTACCTGATTTGAAATAGTGATGCGAACTCTTAATGGGAAAACTACCTCTTGGAGTTGAACAGTTTGTCCTCTACCTGATTTGGATATTTCCTGAATCTTGTTATAACTTCCAATTGTAGCGAGAATATTGGTTATAGCTGCTCCTAACATATCTGGACCTTCTAAACGCATTGTACCACCGCTAGCATTCAAGGCCTCAATCTGAACCGTATTCTCTTTACCCCTCATATCTTTTATTATGTTCAACCTGGTCATATGTTGTCCTCTTTCGAGAATTGTATAT